>NZ_JBEYFC010000036.1:0-31906 GCF_040634175.1 Streptomyces sp. NPDC007162 | reverse complement strand
GGTCGGTACCGGGTCGAACACCAAGCACCCGCTGACCACCGAGGCGGAGACGCCGACGCGTTCCGCGGTGCTGCTCCTGAAGCGGTCGCCGAGCGCGTCGCGGACGCCGTGGGGGACGTACTGCCCGACGACGGTGATCCCGACGCCCTGCGCACCCTGGTGACCGCCCTCGCCGAAGGCGCCGCCGACCCCGCCGACCCGCTGTGCGCGGCACACCTGCACTGCCCGCCGCTCGCCGTCGCCACCGCCGCCGACCTCGCCGTCAGCGCTCTCAACCCCTCCCTCGACTCCTGGGACCAGGCCCCGGCGGCCGCCGCGCTGGAAGCCATGGTCACCCGCACCCTCGCCCACACCATCGGCCTCGCCGACGCCGTGGTCACCAGCGGGGGCACCGAGTCCAACCAACTCGCCCTCCTCCTCGCCCGCGAGGCCCTCGGCAGCGGAGTCCGGCTGGTCCTCGGAGCCAACGCCCACCACTCGCTGCCCCGCGCCGCCTGGCTCCTCGGCCTGCCCGACCCCGTCGTGATCCCCACCCCGAACGGCACCCTCGACCCGGCCGCCCTCCACGACGCCCTCACCCACCTGCCCCGGCCCTGTCTCGTCGCCGCCACCGCCGGCACCACCGACGCCGGGCTCATCGACCCGCTCCCCGAGATCGCCGGCCTCTGCGCCGCCCACGGCGCCCGGCTGCACATCGACGCGGCCTACGGCGGCGGCCTCGTCTTCAGCGACCGGCACCGGGACAAGCTGGCCGGCCTGGAGCGGGCCCACACCGTCACCCTCGACCTGCACAAACTCGGCTGGCAGCCGGTCGCCGCCGGCCTCCTCGCCGTCGCCCGCCCGACCGAGTTCGGCGTCCTGCACCACCGCGCCGACTACCTCAACGCCGACGACGACAGCGAAGCAGGCTACCCGGACCTGCTCGGCCGGTCGCTGCGCACCACCCGCCGCCCCGACGTCCTCAAGATCGCGGTCACCCTCAGGACGCTGGGCCGCTCCGGACTCGGCGCACTCGTCGACCAGGTGTGCGCACGAGCCCGGGAGTTCGCCGCCCTGGTCCGCGAGCACCCCGGATTCGAGCTCTACGACCGGCCGGACATCAGCACCGTGCTGTTCCGCCCCGCCAAAGCCACCGACGACGCCGTCGCCGGCATCCGGCGCAGCCTGCTGCACGACGGCCGGGCCGTCCTCGGCCGGGCCCGGCTCGACGGCCGGCTCTGGCTCAAGGCCACCCTCCTCAACCCCCACACCCGGCCGGACGAACTGGCCGTCCTCCTCAAACTCGTGGAAGGAACGACCCCCAGATGACCCACCCCCCACACCACGAGCCCGAAGCACCCCGAGACCTGGTCGGCATCGGCATCGGACCCTTCAACCTCTCCCTCGCCGCGCTCGCCCACCCGCTCGCCGAACTCGACACCGTCTTCTACGAACAGCGCCCCGGCTTCGACTGGCACCCCGGACTGCTGATCGACGGCGCCACCATCCAGGTGCCCTTCCTCGCCGACCTCGTGACCCTCGCCGACCCCGCCAGCCCCTGGTCGTTCCTCAACTACCTCAAGGCCCGCGAGCGGCTCTTCCCGTTCTACTTCGCCGAGCGCTTCCACATCCGGCGCGCCGAGTACGACGCCTACTGCCGCTGGGTCGCGGAGAGCCTGCCCGGACTGCGTTTCTCCCACCAGGTGGACGCCGTCCGCTGGAACTCCGAACGCGACCTGTTCGAGGTCGACCACACCCGGCTCGACGCCGACGGGGAGGCCGAGGCCCTCGGCCGTACCTACACGAAGAACGTCGTGCTCGGGGTCGGCACCGTGCCCTATGTGCCCGACCCGCTCAAGCCGCTGGTGGAGTCACCGGGCGTACCCGTCGTCCACGCGGCCGACTACCTCGACCACCGCGAGGCCTTCCTCACGGCCGAGCACGTCACCGTCGTCGGCTCCGGCCAGTCCGGCGCCGAGGTCTTCCTCGACCTGCTGCGCAACCGGCCGGCCGGCCGCGAGAAACTGCACTGGATCGGCCGCAGCGAGGCGTTCGCGCCGATGGAGTACTCCAAGCTCGGCCTGGAGCACTTCACCCCCGACTACACCCGCTACTTCCACGCCCTCGGCGAACCCGTCCGGGACCGGCTCGTGGCCTCCCAGTGGCAGCTCCACAAGGGCATCGACGCCGACACCATGGCCGCCATCCACGACGAGCTCTACCGGCGCACCCTGCACGGCGGCTGGCCCGACGCCGTCCTCACCCCCGGAGTCCAGGTCCGTACGGCCGGACGCATCGCCACCACCAAGGTCGAACTCCACCTCGAACACGTCCAGCAGGGTGGCCGCTCCCGGCTCACCACCGACGCCGTGGTCCTCGCCACCGGCTACCGGGAGCGTCCCCTGGGCCGCCTGCTCGCCGGACTCGACCCCTATCTGCGCCGCGACAGCAGCGAACGCCCGCGCGTGGACGAGCGGTTCCGGCTGGTTCTCGACCCCGCGGTGACCGGAGCGGCGTACGTCCAGAACGCCGAGCTGCACACCCACGGCGTCGGCGCCCCCGACCTGGGCCTCGCCGCCTGGCGCAGTGCCACCATCCTCAACTCCCTGACCGGCAAGGACCCCTACCCGCTGCCCGCGCGCACGGCCTTCACCAGCTTCGGCCTGGAGGGACCGGAGGACAGGGTCCCGGCCCAGCTGCAGCCCAGGCAGCTCACACCCCTGGTCGACTGAGACCGGGCGCACGGCTCCGGCCCGCACCGGCCGGCGCCGTGCACGTCTCAGAACACCGGCGTGCCGTCACGGGTCAGCCGCCAGTCCACCGAGGGTGGCCCGGTGGCCCTTCTCCTCGCGTGCGCCGGAGCCGGCGCCGCACCGGCGACCGCCACCCCCGCACCGGTGACGGCGGATTTCTTCAGGAACACATGGCTGACGGCAACAGGTGCGGAAGGTTGCGATCGGGTGACCTGATCCCGGGGTGCGATTCGAGCGCGTTCAACACCTGCGAGATGCTCATAGGAGCGGACCGCCGCACATTCAACACTTGTCAACAGGCCTTCATGCAAAGGTTGTTGGGTCGTCATGCAGGGCCGATTCTCTACCCGCCGGTAAGGCCTAGGCTCGAACCATGCGCCGAGCGAAGATCGTTTGTACTCTGGGGCCCGCCACCGACTCGTACGACCAGATCAAGGGCCTGGTCGAGGCCGGCGTGGACGTCGCCCGATTCAACCTCAGCCACGGCGGCTACGCCGAGCACGAGGAGCGCTACCGGCGGGTGCGCAAGGCCTCCGACGAGAGCGGTCGCAGCGTCGGGGCGCTCGCGGACCTTCAAGGCCCGAAGATCCGGCTCGGCACCTTCACCGAGGGGCCGGTGCTGCTCGAACGCGGCGACACCTTCACCATCACGGTCGAGGAGGGCGCCGAGGGTGACCGCCGGCAGTGCGGGACCACGTACGCGGGACTGGCCGGCGACGTCACCCCCGGTGAACGGGTCCTCGTCGACGACGGCAAGGTCTGCCTGGAGGTCACCCATGTCGACGGGCCCCGGGTGCACACCAGGGTCGTCGAGGGCGGCATGGTCTCCGACCACAAGGGCCTCAACCTGCCCGGGGTCGCCGTCTCCGTCCCCGCTCTGTCCGACAAGGACGAGGCGGACCTGCGGTGGGCGCTGCGCACCGGCTTCGACGTGATCGCACTGTCCTTCGTGCGCAGCGGCGAGGACATCCGGGACGTCCACCGCATCATGGACGAGGAGGGCCGCCGCCTCCCCGTGATCGCCAAGGTGGAGAAGCCGCAGGCCGTCGAGAACATCGACTCCATCGTGGCCGCCTTCGACGGCATCATGGTGGCGCGCGGCGACCTGGGCGTGGAGATGCCGCTGGAGCAGGTGCCGATCGTCCAGAAGCGCGCCGTGAAACTGGCCAGGCGCAACGCCAAGCCGGTCATCGTCGCCACCCAGATGCTCGACTCGATGATCGACAACTCCCGGCCCACCCGCGCCGAGGCCTCCGACGTGGCCAACGCGGTCATCGACGGCACGGACGCGGTGATGCTCTCCGGCGAGACCAGCGTCGGCAAGTACCCGATCGAGACCGTGCGCACCATGGCGAAGATCGTCGAGGCGGCCGAGGAGGACATCCTCGCTAAGGGACTGCCGCCGCTGACCGAGAGCAACAAGCCCCGCACCCAGGGCGGCGCGGTCGCCCGGGCCGCCGCCGAGATGGGCGACTTCCTGGGCGCGAAGTTCCTGGTCGCGTTCACCCAGTCCGGGGACACCGTCCGCCGGCTGTCCCGCTACCGCTCGCCGATCCCGCTGCTGGCCTTCACCCCGGAACCGGCCACGCGCTCCCAGCTCAGCCTCACCTGGGGCGTCGAGACCTTCCTCGGCCCGCACGTCGACTCCACGGACAAGATGGTCGACCAGGTCGACGAACTCCTGCTGAGGTACGGGCGCTGCCGGAAGGGCGACGTCGTGGTCATCACGGCGGGCTCCCCGCCCGGCGTCTCCGGCTCGACCAACATGGTCCGCGTCCACCACATCGGCGAGGACGACAGCCCGAAGTGACGGGCGGGTTCAGTACTTGGGGCCTACATGGGCGTCCAGGGTTGCCGTTGCGGGTGCAGTGAGTCCACTGAGGGGGGCTGATGCAGCCGTCGCCGAGGTGGAGGCCGAGCAGGTAGAGGCGTACGCGCAGTCGTCGGCGGGCGGCCCGGGGTCTGGGGCTGCCGTGCGGGGCAGGGGCTCCAGACGGTGCTGCCAGGAGCGGTTCGGCCTTCAGCCACCAGCGCGAGTGCTCGCTTGCGTGTACTCACGTCGTACATGTGAACACCCTGCGAGATTGACCGCCGTGACACGCAGCAAAAAGCGGAGGATCACGCGAACGCGATCTTCCGCTTTCCGTCCTGTCCTTCGAATTGAAGGAAAAGTGCCCCGGGTGGGATTCGAACCCACACTGTATGCTGTTTGAGAGCATCGCCTGCTGCCGATTGGGCTACCGGGGCCCGTTGAATCGAAGGTTTCCCCCGACCCGCTGCCCGTCCACCATACCGCAGCTATGTAGGCTCTTGTCAGCAGTACCCCTGCCCTGAACGAGGAGCCCCCGTGACCGCCGCCGAGTCGCCCCAGCCAGTCGACGCACCCGACGACGACAAGTCGCACGTGCCTCCGCTGACGACCCGTGTCGTCATCGCCGAGGACGAGGCCCTGATCCGGCTCGACCTCAAAGAGATGCTGGAGGAGGAGGGCTACACGGTCGTCGGCGAGGCGGGTGACGGCGAACAGGCCATCGAACTCGCCCGCGAGCACCGCCCCGACCTGGTCATCCTCGACGTCAAGATGCCCAAGCTCGACGGCATCTCGGCGGCCGAGAAGATCGCCGAGGAGTCCATCGCCCCGGTCCTGATGCTCACCGCGTTCTCCCAGCGCGACCTGGTCGAGCGGGCCCGTGACGCCGGCGCGATGGCGTACCTGGTCAAGCCGTTCAGCAAGAGCGACGTCGTCCCGGCGATCGAGATGGCCGTCTCTCGTTTCAGCGAGCTGAAGCAGCTGGAGGCGGAGGTCGCCGACCTCTCCCAGCGCCTGGAGACCCGCAAGCTGGTCGACCGCGCGAAGTCCGTCCTCCAGACCGAGTACGGCCTGACCGAACCGGCCGCGTTCCGCTGGATCCAGAAGACGTCGATGGACCGCCGCATGTCGATGCAGCAGGTCGCGGAGGCGGTCATCGCGGACAGCGAGGAGAAGAAGGCCGGCAAGAACTGACCCGGCACACCCACGAACACGAAGGCCCGTGCTCCGGAGAAAGGAGCACGGGCCTTCGTGTCGCTGTTCGTGCCTAGTCCTCGCCCAGATAGGCCTTACGGACCGACTCGTCGTGCAGCAGATCCTGTCCGGTCCCCGACAGGACGATGTTGCCGACCTCCATCACATGCCCCTGGTCGGCCAGCGACAACGCCGCCTGGGCGTTCTGCTCGACGAGCAGGATCGTCGTCCCCTGCGACTTCAGCTCGGCGATCGTCGCCATGATCTTCTGCATCATGATCGGCGAAAGCCCCATCGACGGCTCGTCCAGCATCAGCAGCTTCGGCTGGGACATCAGCGCCCGCCCCATCGCCAGCATCTGCTGCTCACCGCCCGACAGGGTGCCCGCGGCCTGCTTGCGCCGCTCACCGAGGATCGGGAAGAGGTCGTACGCCCGCTGGATGTCCTTCTCTATGCCGGGCTTGTCGTTGCGCAGGAACGCCCCGAGGCGCAGGTTGTCCTCGATGGTCATGCGCGGGAAGATGTGCCGCCCCTCGGGGGAGTGGGCGAGCCCCAGTGAGACCACCTGGTGGGCCGGGACCTTCTTCAGCGACCTGCCGTTGAACCGGATCTGCCCTCCGACCGGCTTGAGCAGCCCGGACAGCGTGCGCAGGGTCGTCGTCTTGCCGGCGCCGTTGGTGCCGATCAGGGTGACCACCTGGCCGGCCTCGACCTTGAAGGAGATGCCCTTGACGGCCTCGATCTTGCCGTAGGCGACCCGCAGGTCCTCTACTTCGAGCAGTGCGGTCATCGGTCGTTCTCCTTGCCGGGCACGGCGTCGGTCGGGGTGTCGGCCTCGGCTGCGGCTTCCGCCGCCTCGACCTCGGCGGCCTCCTCGGCGCCGGGCGCGTTCTCGAACGGCTCGCCCAGATAGGCGGCGATGACCCGTTCGTCGCCCTGCACGGTCGCGCTGTCGCCCTCGATGAGTTTCTCGCCCTGCACGAGGACGGCGACGCGGTCGCAGAGGTTGAAGATGAACCGCATGTCGTGCTCGATGACGAGAACGGCGATGCCCTTGTCGCGGATCGCGAAGACCAGCTCCTCGGTGGCGCGGGTCTCCTGCGGGTTCATGCCGGCCGTCGGCTCGTCCAGGAGCAGCAGCCCGGGCTCGCTGGCCAGCGCCCGCGCGATCTCCAGCTTGCGCTGCTCGCCGTAGGGCAGGTTGCGGGCGAGGTGCTCGGCCTTCTTCTCCAGCCCGACGAACTGGAGGAGTTCCATGGCGCGTTCGCGGGAGGCCGCCTCGGCGCGGTGGAAGCCCGGGCCGCGCAGCAGGGCGGACCAGAGGCCTTCCTTGGTGCGGGTGTGGCGGCCGACCAGCACGTTCTCCAGGACCGTCATGTTGGCGAACAGCCGGATGTTCTGGAAGGTACGGGCGATGCCGGCCGCCGTCACCTTGAAGGACTTCGGCGGCAGCACCTGGCCCTGGTAGCGGACCTCACCCTCGGTGGGGATGTACAGGCCGGTGAGGCAGTTGAAGAAGGTGGTCTTGCCGGCGCCGTTGGGGCCGATCAGGCCGACGATCTCGCCGCTGCGGACGGTGAAGTCGACATTGCGTACGGCGGTGAGGCCGCCGAAGCGCATGGTCACGCCGCGTGCGTCGAGCACGACCTCGCCGGGGGCGGCGTCCTTGACGGTTGTTTCCGTGGTCATCGTGGTCAGGCCCCTGCCTTGGTGAGGACGGCGGGCGCTTCGGCCTCTTCGTGGAACTCGAGCTGGCGGCGCCGGTTGGGGATGAGGCCCTCCGGGCGGAAGCGCATCAGCAGGATGAGCGTGACACCGAAGGCGAAGAGCTGGTAGTCGCCCAGGAACTGGAGCTTGGCCGGGATCAGGTACAGCAGGGACGCGCCGACCAGCGGGCCGGAGATGGTGCCCATGCCGCCGAGGACCACCGCGGCCAGCAGGAAGGCCGAGTTGGGCGGGACGACGTAGGCGAACTGGTACTGCTCCGGGGTCACCGTGTAGGTGACGTGGGCCTGGACCGAGCCGGAGAGACCGGCCAGGCAGGCGCCCAGGGCGAACGCGATCAGCTTGACCCGGAAGCCGTTGATGCCCATGGCGAGCGCGGCGGTCTCGTCCTCGCGGATGGCGACCCAGGCACGGCCGATGCGGGAGTCGCTGCTGCGCCGGAAGACGATGACGACGATGAACGTGATGATCAGCATCAGCAGCAGGTAGTTGGCGAACCGGCCGATGGTGCTGCCGAGGATCTGGTGCTCGGCGCCGAAGTCGAAGCCGAGGATGTTCAGGTTCGGGATCGAGGAGATGCCGTTGGAGCCGTTGGTGACGTCGGGGCCGGAGGTGCCGTCCAGGTTGAGGACGGTGATGCGGAAGATCTCACCGAAGCCGAGGGTCACGATGGCCAGGTAGTCGCCGCGCAGCCGCAGCGTCGGGGCGCCGATGACGACGCCGAAGACCATGGCGACGGCGGCACCGAGCAGCGCGGACGCCCAGAACGGCCACTGCACGTGCAGCGGTGAGGACGGCGAACCGGAGACCAGGGCCGCGGTGTAGGCGCCGACACCGAGGAAGGCGACGTAACCGAGGTCGAGGAGGCCGGCGAGGCCGACGACGATGTTCAGCCCGAGCGCGACGGTCGCGAAGATCAGGATGTAGACGCCGATCGTCGCGTACTGGTCGTTGGACTGGGTGAACGGGAAGGCCGCGGCGGCGAGGAAGGCGCCGGTCATGGTGATGTTCCGGTGCTTCCCCGTGATCGCCGAGACCCGGGCCACGATCCCGGCCTTGGAGAGGGAGGCGAAACCGAAGCCGGCGATGATCAGGAAGCCGATGAACAGCTGGTCGTACGACGTGCCGATGCCGTAGCTGAAGACGATCAGGCCCACGGCCATGGCCGCGACGATGACCAGGATCTCGGCCCAGGACGGCAGCGGGGCCGCGGGAGCCGGGGTCTTGGCGGCGAAGGCAGCGCGGAAGGTGTTCAAGTTCTGCCGGGAGTTGTGCTTGAACAGCTCCCAGCCGGTGTCGTCCGGGTCGACCGGGTCGGGCTCCGGCCGCTCGAACGGCAGGGCGAGCGCGCCGATCACGGAGGCCAGGGTGGCGATCGCGACGACGAAGCCGCCCGGGTCCAGGTTCACCAGGCCGCCGAGTTTCACGGTGATGGCGATCACGGTGTACCAGGCGGTGCCGAAGGTGCCGAGCGCGGCCATCTTCAGCGCGCTGTCGGCGCTGCCCGGGGTCAGCCAGGACAGGCCCTTGACGCCGTAGGAGGACAGGCCGAACAGGGTGGTGAGGATGCCGCCGATCAGCACCAGGACCTGCAGGCCGCCCGGGTAACCGTAGACGGTGAGGTCACCGGGGAAGTCGGAGGTCCAGGTCCACGACATGAACGTGGAGACGATGGCGAGGACGCCGCCGCCGGTGGCGAGGGCGCGGCCGAGCGGGGCCGGCAGACCGATCAGGCCGGACGCGGCGGGCGCCGGGGCGCTCGTGGTCTCGGGGGTCTCGGGGGTCTCGGATGCGGTGGTCTCTGTGGTCATCGGTGTCACGCCCTGTCCGCGACGCGTTCGCCGAGCAGACCCTGTGGCCTGAACAGCAGTACGAGGATGAGGAGTACGAACGCCCAGACGTCGGCCCAGGACTGGCTGCCGAACTGGCCCATGCCGGGGATGTCCGAGATGTAGGCGGTCGACAGGGCCTCGGCGACGCCGAGGACGAGGCCACCGAGCATGGCGCCGTAGATGTTGCCGATACCGCCGAGGACGGCCGCGGTGAAGGCCTTCAGACCGAGCAGGAAGCCCATCTTGAAGTCGATCTGGCCGTACTTGAGGCCGTAGGCGACACCGCCGACGGCGGCGAAGGCGGCACCGAGGGCGAACGCGATCACGATGATGCGGTCGGTGTTGACGCCCATCAGCTTCGCGGTGTCCGGATCCTGGGCGGTCGCCTGCATACCGCGGCCGGTGCGGGTGCGCATCACGAAGTAGGCGAGGAAGGCCATGCTGAGCGGGGCCACGACCACCAGGAAGATGTCACCGGTCTGGATCGTGACGTTGCCGATGGTGAAGGGGCCGCCCGGGATGGTGGGGAAGGTACGGGCGGACTTGGCCTCGGGGTACCAGGCCCACACCGCCTGCTGCAGGGCCAGCGAGAGGCCGATGGCGGTGATGAGGGGGGCGAGACGCGGGGCGGTGCGCAGGGGGCGGTAGGCGAACCGTTCCGCTCCGACGGCGACCAGGACGGCGACGATGATGGCGCCCACCAGCATCAGCGGGAGAGCTATCCACATCGAGGTGCCGTCCGGCAGTACGTACGCGTAGACCGTGAGCGCGCCGAAGGCGCCGGTCATGAAGATCTCGCCGTGGGCGAAGTTGATGAGCTGGACGATGCCATAGACCATCGTGTAGCCGATGGCGACCAGCCCGTACATGGATCCCAGTAGCAGGCCGTTGACCAGCTGCTGCGGCAGTTCGTTCACCGCATGTCCTCCGAGACGTTCGGAATGTTCGACGGATGAGGCCGGATGTGAGTCCGCGCGGGGCGCCAGTGGAACAGCGCCCCGCGCGGCTCGGTGCTGCGTGCGGGTGTGGGTCAGCTGCTCGGCGTGAACGTGCCCGAGGTGGCAGCCTTCCAGGCCCCGCCGTCGACCTTGTAGACGGTGAGCTGCTTGTTGGTCGCGTCACCGAACTCGTCGAAGGAGACCTTGCCGGTCACACCGTCGAAGGAGACGTTCTGGACCGCGGCGGTGATCTTCGCGCGGGCGTCGGACGGCAGCTTGCCGCCGTTGTCGTCGACGACCTTCTTCACGGCCTCGATGATCGACCAGGCCGAGTCGTAGGAGTAGCCGCCGTAGGCGCCATACGCCTCCGAGTAACCGCCCGCCTTGTAGTTGGCGACGAACTCCTTGGCGGAGGCCAGGGTCTCGACCGGGGCGCCGACCGAGGTGGCCATGTCGCCGGTGGCGGCGGAGCCCGCCAGCTTGAGGTAGTCGTCGGCGTAGATGCCGTCACCGCCGACCAGCGGGACCTTGGCGCCGGCGGCCTTGAGCTGCTTGCTCAGCGGACCGGCCTGCGGGTACTCGCCGCCGTAGTAGACCACGGTGGCGCCCGAGTTCTTCACCTTGGTGACGACCGCGGAGTAGTCCTTGGAGTCGGGGTTGATGTGCTCGGTGCCGACCACCTTGCCGCCGAGCTTCTTGAACTCCTCGGTGAAGGTGGCGGCGAGGCCCGCGCCATAGGTCTTCTTGTCATCGATGATGAAGGCCTTGTTGAGCTTCGCCGTGTTGTACACGTACTGCGCGGCGTACGGGCCCTGGATGGCGTCCGTGGTCGCGGTACGGAAGTACGACTTGTACGGACGCGACTTCGACGTCTGCCAGTTGTCGCCCTGGGTCAGCGCCGGGTTGGTGTTGGCCGGCGAGACCTCGACCAGCTTGGCGTCGTCGAAGACCTTCTGCATCGACTGGGCCACGGAGGAGTTCAGCGGGCCGACCACGCCGTAGACGCTGCTGTCACCGACGAACGCGGTGGCGTTCGCCTGGCCGGAGGACGGCTGAGCCTGGTCGTCCTTGGCCTCGATCTTGAACGTGACGCCCTTGACGTAGTTCTTCTTGTTGGCCTGGTTGACCGCCAGGTCAACCGAGTTCTTGATGCCCAGGCCGAGCGCGGACAGGTCGCCGGTCAGCGGAGCGTCGACGCCGATGGTGACCGTGGTGCCACCGCTGCCCGAGTCGGAGCCCTTGTCGCCCTTGTCTCGCGAACCGCAGGCGGTGAGGGTGAGTGCTCCCGCTGCCAGTGCGGCGGTGATGGCGATGAGCGAACGTTGACGCACGATCAGTCCTTTCCCCTGAACAACCGGATCCCCGTGGAAACGGTCGAGTCGCGCGACCGACCGAAGAGAGAATCCGACGGCGCCGTGACTGGCCGTGACTCTAGGCGGGTGTAGGGAACGTGTAGGAGGGTCTGGCCGATGCTGTGACGCTCTTGTTATGACACGAGGTAATGCAGAGCGGTACACGGTGCGGAGAACGGAGGAATTCCAGCCGATTCGCCCCGTCCGCATGGTGAGAACCCGCAGGACCCGCCGCGATGGAGTCAGGTGTCTCAGGCGTTATGGTAGTTACTCCGGACCGTCGCTAACTGTTGCTGCAGGCGACTTTCAGGGCGTGTGAGAGGTGTTGCGCGTAGCGGGATCCCAGGATGAAACTCTGCACCTGTATTGCGCGCGTATTACGTAGAGTTACGTCCAGAAAAGGAAGTCCGGCATCCTTCGGAACCGTTCCGCAATCGGTCACATGCATGGTGATCGTGATCTCTCGGGGTGAGCCCGCTTTTGTCCGAAAGGGTGCGGGTGGCGCCTCGGTCAGCGTGAGGCCCGCGTAGGGCTGCGTGATCCGGGGGACGGTGACCGGCGGCCCGTCCATGACGGTCATCCGTACCGCGAAGCTGAAGCTGCGGGGCGGGGCACCCGGTGGTGTGGACCGGCCGCCCACGAAGGAGAACGCCACCGTCTGCGCCGGGTACGGGACTTCGGGCGGCGGCGGCCGGTGCGGGTGCGTCGCGACGAGGTAGCCGCCGCCCGCGAGGAGCACGGCGGCGGTGCCGAGGAGAAGGGCGGCGCGGCGGCGGGCGGGGTGCGGGGGAGCGGGAACGGCCGCCTCGGGGGCGTCCCGGGCGTGGGTCCCGTCACCGGGTTCGACGGGACCGATCCCGCTCGCGCCGCTCATCGCCAGGGACCTCCGCTCGGCGCGCCGTGGCGGTACCGGTCGGCGCAGGCGGACCGCGACCGGCGGTCGATCAACCGGTCGGAGGCAGCGGCCCCTTGCTGTCGTGCCACGGCCCGCGCGGCCTCCACGACGTCCCGGAGGATCTCGTACTGCCCGTTGGACAGTCCCATCGACTGGTAGTCGCCGTAGGTGCCGCTGTCGAGCACCTCGCGCGACCAGTGCGCGACGATCCTGGCGCACAGGGCGGCGTCCGAGACCGCCGACGGGGAGCCGGTCGGGGTGTGCCGCCCTGTGGGGGCCGTGGGGGCGCCGCAGGCCGTCAGCAGCGCGAGCCCGAGCCCCAGTGCGGTCATCCCCGTGAGGGGGCTTCCTCGCCGTCCCATGCGCCGAAGTTACGGGCGCCGACGGCGGGGAGCAATGGGCGTGCCGCCGAGGAGTCAGCCCTGGACGGCGGAGGGGAGCGCCGAGCCCTCCAGGTCACGCAGCAGGCAGGTCAGCCGGGCGGTGCACACCCGGCGGCCCTCCTCGTCGCTGATCACGATCTCGTACGTCGCCGTGGAGCGCCCCCGGTGCACCGGCGTGGCGACGCCGGTGACCAGCCCGGAGCGGGCGCCGCGGTGGTGCGTGCAGTTCAGGTCGACGCCGACCGCGATCTTCGAGCTGCCGCCGTGCAGCATCGACCCGACCGAGCCCAGGGTTTCCGCCAGCACCGCGCTGGCCCCGCCGTGCAGCAGCCCGTACGGCTGCGTGTTGCCCTCCACCGGCATGGTGCCGACGACGCGGTCCGCGGAGGCCTCGACGATCTGCACGCCCATCCGGGTGCCGAGGTGCCCCGCGGAGAACAGGGCCGGCAGGTCGACGCCGAGCGAGGCGTACTCGTCGATGACCTCCTGCGGGAACTTCACGTGCTGCTGCTCGCCCATGGGGCCGGCTCCGATCGTCGTGCGGCTGTCTCTCTCCGCTGAGCAAACGCTCAGTCGGTCGCCGATTGTTCCAGACGGATCACGACCGACTTGCTGGCCGGGGTGTTGCTGGTGTCCGCGGTGGCGTCGAGCGGCACCAGCACGTTGGTCTCCGGGTAGTACGCCGCCGCGCAGTTCCGCGCGGTCGGGTAGTGCACCACCCGGAAGCCCGGCGCCCTGCGCTCCACGCCGTCCTTCCACTCGCTCACCAGGTCCACGTACGACCCGTCGGCGACCCCCAGCCGCCGCGCGTCCTGCGGGTTCACCAGGACCACCCGGCGGCCGTTCCTGATACCCCGGTAGCGGTCGTCCAGGCCGTAGATCGTGGTGTTGTACTGGTCGTGCGAGCGCAGGGTCTGCAACAGCAGACGGCCCTCGGGCAGTTCGGGGAACTCGACGGGGGCCGCCGTGAAGTTCGCCTTGCCGGTGGCCGTCGGGAACCGCCGCTCGTCGCGCGGGGCGTGCGGGAGGGCGAAGCCGCCCGGGTGCGCCACGCGCGCGTTGAAGTCCTGGAACCCGGGGATCACGCGCGCGATGCGGTCGCGGATCGTCGCGTAGTCCTTCTCGAACTCCTCCCACGGCGTGCGGCTGTCCTCCCCGAGCACCCGGCGGGCCAGCCGGCACACGATCGCCGGCTCCGACAGCAGGTGCCGGCTCGCGGGCTCCAGCCGGCCGCGCGAGGCGTGCACCATGCCCATGGAGTCCTCCACGGTCACGAACTGCTCGCCGCCGCCCTGGAGGTCGCGTTCGGTGCGGCCGAGTGTCGGCAGGATCAGCGCCCGCGCGCCGGTGACGACATGCGAGCGGTTGAGCTTCGTCGACACGTGCACCGTCAGCCGCGCGCGCCGCATGGCCGCCTCGGTGACGTCCGTGTCGGGGGTGGCGGAGACGAAGTTGCCGCCCATCGCGAAGAACACCTTCGCCTGGCCGTCGCGCAGCGCGCGGATGGCCCGGACGACGTCGAAGCCGTGCTCGCGCGGGGGCGTGAAGCCGAACTCCTTCTCCAGGGCGTCCAGGAAGGCCGGGGCGGGACGCTCGAAGATGCCCATCGTGCGGTCGCCCTGCACGTTCGAGTGACCGCGGACCGGGCAGACGCCCGCGCCGGTGCGGCCGATGTTGCCGCGCAGCAGGAGGAAGTTGACGACCTCACGGATGGTCGGCACCGAGTGCTTGTGCTGGGTGAGGCCCATCGCCCAGCAGACGATCGTCCGCTTCGAGGCGAGGACCATGCCCAGCGCTTCCTCGATCTGCGCGCGGGACAGACCGGTCGCCGCCAGCGTCTCGTCCCAGTCGGCGGCTCGGGCGGCCTTCGCGAACTCCTCGAACCCGGATGTGTACTCGCGTACGAACTCCTCGTCGACCGCGCCGTCGGTCTCCAGGACCAGCTTGTTGAGGAGGCGGAACAGGGCCTGGTCGCCGCCGATGCGGATCTGCAGGAACAGGTCCGTGAGCGCGGCGCCCCTGAGCATGCCCTGGGGGGTCTGCGGGTTCTTGAACCGCTCCAGACCCGCCTCCGGGAGCGGGTTGACGCTGATGATCCGCGCGCCGCCGGCCTTGGCCTTCTCCAGGGCGGAGAGCATCCGGGGGTGGTTCGTCCCCGGGTTCTGCCCGGCGACGATGATCAGGTCGGCCTGGTGAAGGTCCTCCAGCAGGACACTGCCCTTGCCGATGCCGATCGTCTCGCTCAGTGCCGAGCCCGACGACTCGTGGCACATGTTGGAGCAGTCCGGCAGGTTGTTGGTGCCGAGCTCGCGCGCGAAGAGCTGGTACAGGAACGCGGCCTCGTTGCTGGTCCGTCCCGAGGTGTAGAAGACGGCCTCGTCGGGGGAGCCGAGGGCGGCGATCTCCGCGCCGATGATGTCGAAGGCGCGCTCCCAGCTGACCGGCTCGTAGTGCTCGGCGCCCTCCGCCAGGTACATGGGATGGGTGAGCCGGCCCTGCTGACCCAGCCAGTAACCACTGCGGCCGTGCAGGTCGGTGAGGGTGTGCGCGGCGAAGAACTCCGGCGTCACCCGCCGCAGGGTGGCCTCCTCGGCGACGGCCTTCGCGCCGTTCTCGCAGAACTCGGCGGTGTGCCGGTGCTCCGGCTCCGGCCAGGCACAGCCAGGGCAGTCGAAGCCGTCCTTCTGGTTGACCCGCAGCAGCGTCAGTGCGGTACGCCTCACACCCATCTGCTGCTGCGCGATGCGCAACGTGTGCCCGACGGCCGGCAGCCCCGCGGCCGCGTGCTTGGGCTCCGCGACCCGCGGCGCGTCCTGAACGGGATCCCCCTGGGGTGGCTTCGTCGCCATCGCACGCTCTCCTCACGCCGGCACCACTGCCCTGCACACCAGATCCTCGCACGTGCCGCCGACAGCCATCGAGTACGGGCACCCGGCCGGCTCCCGTCTCCTCGCCGCCCTGACTGTCAGTGCGGCGTGGCAGGATCGGGGGCGTGGCAGAAACAGCAGCGAAGCAGACCGACAAGACCCCCGGCGGCACCCGTCCCCGGCTGATGCTCATGGACGGGCACTCGCTGGCGTACCGCGCGTTCTTCGCGCTGCCCGCGGAGAACTTCACGACCGCGACGGGCCAGCCGACGAACGCGATCTACGGCTTCGCGTCGATGCTGGCCAACACCCTGCGTGACGAGGCGCCCACGCATTTCGCGGTGGCGTTCGACGTCTCCCGCAAGACCTGGCGGTCGGAGGAGTTCACCGAGTACAAGGCGAACCGCTCCAAGACCCCGGACGAGTTCAAGGGCCAGGTCGAGCTGATCGGCGAGCTGCTCGACGCCATGCACGCGCAGCGCTTCGCCGTCGAGGGCTTCGAGGCCGACGACATCATCGCCACCCTCGCCACCCAGGCCGAGGCCGAGGGCTTCGAGGTGCTCATCGTCACCGGCGACCGCGACTCCTTCCAGCTGGTCACCGAGCACACCACGGTCCTCTATCCCACGAAGGGCGTCTCCGAGCTGACCCGGTTCACCCCGGAGAAGGTTTTCGAGAAGTACGGCTTGACGCCCGCCCAGTACCCCGACTTCGCGGCCCTGCGCGGCGACCCGTCCGACAACCTCCCCGGCATCCCCGGCGTCGGCGAGAAGACCGCGGCGAAGTGGATCAACCAGTTCGGTTCCTTCGCCGACCTGGTCGAGCGCGTCGACGAGGTCAAGGGCAAGGCCGGCCAGAACCTCCGCGACCACCTGGAGTCGGTCAAGCTGAACCGCCGGCTCACCGAGCTGGAGCGCGGCGTGGAGCTGCCGAAGTCGGTCGCCGACCTGGAGCGCGCCCCGTACGACCGCAAGAACGTCGCGATGATCCTGGACACCCTGGAGATCCGCAACCCCTCGCTGCGCGAGCGGCTCTACGCCGTCGACCCCGGCGCCGAGCAGGCCGAGTCCACCCCGGTCGCCGAGGCGGGCGTGGAGGTCGACGCCACCGTCCTCGGCACCGGCGACCTCGCGGGCTGGCTCGCCGAGCACGGCACCACCGCGCTGGGCGTGGCCACCGTCGACGCCTGGGCGCTCGGCGCCGGCTCGGTCGCCGAGGTCGCCCTCGCCACCGGAGGCGGCCCGGCCGCCTGGTTCGACCCCGCCCAGCTCGACGAGTCCGACGAGAACGCGTGGGCGGCCTGGCTCGCCGACGCCGCCCGGCCCAAGGTCTTCCACAACGCCAAGGGCGCGATGCGGGTCTTCGCCGAGCACGGCTGGCGCATCGACGGCGTCACCATGGACACCGCGCTCGCCGCGTACCTGGTCAAGCCCGGCCGCCGCTCCTTCGACCTGGACGCGCTGTCCCTGGAGTACCTGCACCGCGAGCTGGCCCCCGCCGCCGCGGCCGACGGCCAGCTCGCGTTCGGCGCGGACGACGGTGCCGAGGCCGAGGCCCTGATGATCCAGGCCCGTGCGATCCTCGACCTCGGCGAGGCCTTCGAGGGCCTGCTGGAGGAGGTCGGCGCCGCGGACCTGCTGCGCGACATGGAGCTGCCCACCTCGATCCTCCTCGCCCGCATGGAGCGGTACGGCATCGCCGCCGACCGCCCGCACCTGGAGGCGATGGAGCAGATGTTCGCGGGCGCGGTGCAGCAGGCCGTGAAGGAGGCGCACGCGGCGGCCGGACACGAGTTCAACCTGGGCTCGCCCAAGCAGCTCCAGGAGGTCCTCTTCGGCGAGCTGGCCCTCCCGAAGACGAAGAAGACCAAGACCGGCTACACCACCGACGCGGACGCGCTCGCCTGGCTCGCCGGCCAGACCGAGAACGAACTGCCGGTGATCATGCTCCGCCATCGTGAGCAGGCCAAGCTGCGGGTCACGGTCGAGGGCCTGATCAAGACCGTCGCCGCCGACGGCCGTATCCACACCACCTTCAACCAGACCGTCGCCGCGACCGGCCGGCTCTCCTCCACGGACCCGAACCTCCAGAACATCCCGGTCCGCACCGACGAGGGCCGGGCGATCCGCCGCGGCTTCGTGGTGGGCGAGGGCTACGAGTCGCTCATGACCGCCGACTACAGCCAGATCGAGCTGCGCGTGATGGCCCACCTCTCCGAGGACGAGGGCCTGATCGAGGCCTTCACCTCCGGGGAGGACCTGCACAACACGGTCGCCTCACAGGTGTTCGACGTCGACCGCTCGGCCGTCGACGCGGAGATGCGCCGCAAGATCAAGGCGATGTCGTACGGCCTCGCGTACGGTCTTTCGGCCTTCGGTCTCTCCCAGCAGCTGAACATCGACGCGGGCGAGGCCCGAGGCCTGATGGACACGTACTTCGAGCGGTTCGGCGGGGTGCGCGACTACCTGCGCCGTGTCGTCGACGAGGCCCGGGCCACCGGCTACACGGCGACCCTGTTCGGCCGCCGCCGCTACCTCCCCGACCTCAACAGCGACAACCGCCAGCGCCGGGAGGCCGCCGAGCGGATGGCCCTCAACGCGCCCATCCAGGGCACGGCGGCGGACATCGTCAAGATCGCCATGCTCCGGGTGGACGGCGCCCTGCGCGAGGCGGACCTGAAGTCCCGCATGCTCCTCCAGGTCCACGACGAAATCGTCCTGGAGATCGCCCCCGGCGAGCGCGCCGAGGTCGAGTCCCTCCTGCGCGCCCAGATGGCCGACGCGGTCCACCTCAGGGCTCCGCTGGACGTGTCGGTGGGCGTCGGCCCGGACTGGGAGTCGGCAGCACACTGAGGCCCGGCTCGCAGTGACGGGACACCCTTCGGCCGCCGTTGCCTTCTGTCCGCCGCAGTGACGCTCAGCCGTCGCGGCGGGCCGGGGGCGGCGGGCAAAGGGGCGGCGAGCCCAGTGCCCTCGCCTCGGCCGCCGAGCCCCGCCGAGCCCCGCAGAGCCCGTCACTCACCTGGACCCCGTCAGAACGCCCCCGCCATCGCCACCGGCAAGGATGCGGCCATGGGTATACGTATGGTTCACCGCCGGACGCCCCAGAGCAGGCCCCCGGCCAAGGCCCGCTCCGCCGCGGCGCAGGTCACGGCAGTTCCGTCGGCCCCGGCCCAGGCGGCCGCCGCCAGCTCCGCCCGCATCCCCGCCGACCTCGCCGTCACCGCGCGCCGCACGGTCACCCGCCTCCGTCGGCGGCTCCGCGCCCGTCCCGGCCCGCGCCAGTGGCTCGACCTGGGCCGCGGTTACCTCGCGCTGGTCCTCACCGCGCTCCCCGGCCCCCACCGCCCCCGCACCATGACCGTGTTCGTGGCCACCCTCACCGAACGGCGGACCGGGTCCGCCGCACCTCGGTCGCCGGAACCGGACGCCACACCCTGACGGCCACGGCGTATCCGACCACTCCCAGCAGCAGCCCCGCGCCCGCTCCGAACAGCACGGTCGGCAACAGCTCCCAGGGCTTCGCCGTGGCCCCCCAGTACTCCCACCACCGCGTCGCCCGCTGCACCGCCGCCAGCAGGGCGCAGCCCGCGAGCCCGGCCCCGGCCCACCACCGGTCCCGTACCGACAGCGGTGGCACCCCCACCGGCTCCCCGTCCGGCGCCCGGCGTACCGCCCGCACCAGGAACACGGCGAGAACGGCCGCGCCCACCGCCGAACTGCCGTACTGGAGCAGGGTGTACAGCGGCACTCCCGCGAAGTTCCGGCCGATCGCGGGGACGAGCCGGCTGCCCCAGCGGTCGCGGTGCGTGAACGCGTCCCAAACGACATGGGTGAGACCGCCGAGGACGGCGCAGAGGTACCACCGGGCCGTCAGCCGCAGCCCGGCACGAGCGCGTGGCGCACCGCAGCGGAGCAGGGCCGAGAGCCGCCCCTGCCGGGCCCGGGGGAGGAGTGCCACCAGTGGCTCCCGCACCAGCAGCCACAGCGCCACCAGCGCCCAGGAGAACAGCACGTCCACGGTGAGGACTCCGGTGAAGGAGTGCGTGAACCCGCCGAACGCCATCGCGTCCGGCACCGCGCTCGCCGCGTAGAAGGTGAGGTCGGGGGCGAACGACCCCGCGACGAGCACCGCCGGCACCAGCCGCCCGCGGCCGGCCCCGTCACCGCGCACGGCGGGCAGTACGGCGGCGGCGTGGCTGAGAGTGAACGGCACCGGTCCCCCTGGAGCAGTCGTCTGGAACAGTCGTCGGCCGGAGCGCCGAACCGTGATCGCGTACGACAAGTATCCGCAACACCACCGCCGTTCAACGGCGGATGGCCAACTGGTGAAAATCGGGCACCGCCGGGTGTCGGTGGAAAGCAAGTTGTCGTAGGGTCGCCTGGGTCGCAGCCCGGGGCGCGTACGGCCGGGTGCACGACCTCACAACCCGAAAGAGGTAACGGGGGCAACCACAGCACCGGGTCCATCGTCACACCAGGGCGAGCAGACAGACGGAGACGGGCGCCCAGAAGGCGTTCAGGGGAGGGGTTCACCACTATGGCGGCGCAATTCGGCAGGCGGCTGCGCAAGGGGGCGGCGACGACCGCCGCGGCCGCGTTGGCGGTGGCGGCTCTGTCCGCGTCCCAGGCTCCCGGCGTCGCGAACGGCGACACGGGCAGACAGGCCAACGCCGGCGCCAGCACCTCCGCGTCCGGCGCAGGCGGTGCGGCCGGCGGCGCCACCGGCAACTCGCCTTACTACACGGACCTGCCGCCGCTCAACAGCCCCAACCCCAGCGCCAGTCCGACCGCCTCCTCGTCGAGCATCGGCACCGCCGTCTCCGGGGGCGCGGCCGAGGCCGGCATACCCGCCACGGTCCTCGACGCCTACAAGAAGGCCGAGGCGGAACTGCGCGCATCCAAGCCCGGCTGCAACCTGCCCTGGCAACTGCTCGCCGCCATCGGCAAGGTGGAGTCCGGCCAGGCCCGCGGCGGTGACGTCGACGCCGAGGGCAACACACTGCACCGGATCCTCGGCCCCGAACTCGACGGCAACGGCTTCGCGCTCATCAAGGACACCGACGGCGGCAAGTACGACGGCAACAGCCAGTACGACCAAGCCGTCGGCCCGATGCAGTTCATCCCGTCGACCTGGGCGTGGGCGGGCCGCGACGGCAACGGCGACGGAGTCAAGGACCCGAACAACGTCTACGACGCGGCGCTCGCCGCCGGCCACTACCTGTGCCGCAACGGCTGGGACCTGTCCGTCCAGGCCGACATGAACAGCGCGATCCTCAGCTACAACAACTCGCAGGACTACCTGAACCTGGTCATGTCCTGGTACGAGTTCTACCGCAAGGGCACCCACTCGGTCCCGAACGGCACCGGCACCGTGCCCTCCCACCGCAGCGACTCCGGCTCGGGTTCCGGCTCGGGCTCTGGCTCTGGCTCTGGTGGCTCGGGCGGCGCCACCACCTCCCCGTCGCCCAGCGCACCCGGCACACCGGGCACCTCCACGCCGAACCCCGGCGAGCCCGCCCCGGGCACCCCGAGCGCGCCCCCGGGCCTGCCGCCCACGGCCACCGACAGCGTGGACCACCTGGAGGACGCGGGCACCGCCAAACTCACCGCGACGGCCGGCGACGCGTTCGCCAAGAGGATCAGCACGCGCGCGGAGACCAAGGTCGGCCGGGCCGTCGCCAAGGTGCGTGTCCGCTTCACCGTCGTCGGGGACACGGACACGACCTTCACCGGCGGCGAGACCACCGCCACGGTCGTCACCGACAGCAAGGGCGTCGCCCTCGCGCCGGCGCTCCAGGCGGGCGAGAAGACCGGCGACTTCACGGTCCGCGCCAGTGTGGTCGGCCGTACGGTCAAGGGCGTCGACTACGCCGCGACCGTCACCGCGCGCACCGCGGACACCGTCGCCCGCACCAGCGACACCGCACTGACCTGCACCCCCGGCGGCGAGTTCGCCGACCAGGTCCAGGTGAAGGCCACCTACCAGGGCGCCGTGGCCGGCAAGGTCGCCGCCACCGCCACGCTGATCAAGTCCGCGGACGACCCGAGCACCGACGACAAGGGCCCGTACTTCAAGGACGCCGACGGCAACGCGGTACGCGCCCTCACGGACCTCCGGACGGACGCGAACGGCCTGCTCACGCTGCCCAAGCTGTACGCGGACGACACCACCGGCACGTTCCTGCTGCGCATCACCACCACCGGCGGTGCGACGCTCACCGTCGAACTGACGGTGGCCGCGGCGGACGCCTCGCCGAGCCCGTCGCCGACCGCCTCCGCGTCGGCCTCCGCCTCGGCTTCGGCGAGCCCGTCCACCTCCGCCACGCCCTGATCCGCCGACCCGGCCGTACGGCCACGAGGGCGCCCTCCCGCCGACGCGGGACGGCGCCCTCGGTCGTCGTACGGCCGTGTGCGACGTGTTCTCATCTCGTCCTCCCGTTGCTACCGTGCCCGGACCTGACGAACCATCAGGAAACCGTCCGCAGGGAGGTCCCGCATGCGCGCCCTGATCGCCGCCGCGACCGGCCTCGTTCTCGCGGTCGTCCTGGTCGTGACCGTCAGTGCCATGGGATCGCCGACCGGAAAGACGTCCCCCAAGCCGCTGCTCACGACGGTGCCCGTACACCCGTAACCGCCGCCCCGGGAGGCCGAGATGCGCCGCACGGCCAGTCTGGTCCTGCTCGCCTGTGCCGTGTTCTTCGCGGCGCTGTCCCCGCTGCTGCGCTGGTACGCCTTCCCGCGCCTGGCCAAGATCCCGGCGAACCAGTACCAGGCCGTGGTCATGGTGGCGAAGAACGCCACGCTCCTCGACTACGGCACCATGAAGGCGAAGAAGGTCCCCCAGGTCACCATCGTGCAGACCCTCAAGGGCGACGTGGCGGCCGCGAATCGGATCGAGAAGACGGCGGGGCGGGACGTCGTCGTCTGGGACGGCCTGTCCTACGTCCAGGGACCCGACGGCAAGATGGTCTCCGAGATCCCCGAACGCTACATCTTCGACGCCCACAGCCAGGAACCCGTCCACGCCACCGGCGAGATGGTCGACGGCGACCCGGTGAAACGCGACGGCATCGAGTTCAAGTGGCCCTTCCTGACCGAGAAACGGGACTACGAGTACTTCGACGCGCAGACCCGCACCACCAACCCCATCCACTACAAGGGCACGCAGACCTTCCGGGGCGTCAAGGTCTACTACTTCGAGCAGACCATCCCGTGGACCCGGGTCTCCCTGCCCAGGAAGATGCCGGTGCAGGGCATCACCCCGGAATCGGTCGCCAAGACCGGCACCACCCGCTGGTACACCACGGTCCGCAAGTTCTGGGTCGAGCCCGTCACCGGCGCACCCGTCAACGGCGAGGAGATCCACAAGGAGGAACTGCGCGGCGGCACCCTGCTCGGCGGCCGCGCCGAGGTGACCGCCTTCGCCGGTGACGTGAAGATGCGCGAGGACTACGTCGAGCACACGGTCGCCCTGGTCAAGCACAACCGCACGATCGTCCTGCTGCTGACCTCCTACCTCCCCTGGGGCTTCCTCTCCCTCGGCATCGCGCTGCTCGCGCTCTCCCTGTACCTGGAGGCGCTCGGCCGCCGCCCCGCCGACCCGCGGCCGACGCCGGCCGACGTCCCCGAACCGGTCAGCGCCTGAGCCGCGCGTTGGTGTGCCGGGTGGGTTCGGCACCGACGGGGTCCTCGGGCCAGGGATGCTTCGGGTACCGCCCCCGTAGTTCGGCCCGTACGCCCCGGTAGCCGTCCCGCCAGAAGGAGGCGAGGTCGGCGGTGACGGCGGCGGGCCGCCCGGCCGGTGACAGCAGATGCACCAGCACCGGCACCCCTGCCACGGCGGGCGACTCCTGCAACCCGAACATCTCCTGCAACTTCACGGCGAGCACCGGTTGCTCGGGGTTCCCGTAATCGACCCGGATCCGCGATCCACTGGGTACGACGATCCGCTCCGGCGCCAGCTCGTCCAACCGCCCCGCCGCCCCGCTCGCCCACGGCAGCAGCCGGCGCAGCGCCTCCCCGGCGTCGACGCGCCCGAGATCGGCCCGCCGCCGGGCCCTGCTCAGCTCCGGTTCCAGCCATTCGGCCACGCGCGCGTGCAGCGCGTCGTCGCCGACGTCGGGCCAGGGCTCCCCGACCCGCAGCCGGAGAAAGGCGAGCCGCTGCCGCAGTGCGACGCCGTCCGCCGTCCACCGCAACAGGCCGAGCCCTTCCTGCCGCAGTCCTTCGAGCAGCGCGTCGCGTACGAGGGCGGGGTCGGCGTCCCGCAGCGGCCGCACGGCCAGCTCGATCGCCCCGAGCCTGGCCACCCGTCGCGCGACCACGTCCCCGTCGGCCCAGCGGACCTCGTCGCGGGTGTCGAGCAGGGGACCGGCCGCCCGGCGCGCGGTCTCCTCGTCCACCGTGGCCGCGAGCTGCACGCGTGCGTGCCCCTTCCCCACGGGCCGGTCGGCCACGGCGACGGCGAGCCAGGGCGCGGACCGCAGCGGTGATCCCTCACGGAGCTCGGCACGGGTCCCGGAGACCATGAGGTGAGATCCGCCGTCGGCCCGGGCGACCCGCTCGGGAAAGGCGAGCGCGGCGACGAGCCCGACAACCTGATCACCAGAGCCGCCCAGCCCGCCCTGAACCCCGCTGCCACCGGCCCCGCCTCTGGCGTCGGCCCCGGCCCCGGCCTCGCCTTTGGCCCCGTCCCCAGTCATGTCCCCGGCCCTGGTCCCGATCCCGGCCCCGGCCCCGCCCCCCGGTGAAGAGGCGCGGTCGGCCGGGCGGGAGAGGTCGGTGAAGGCGGCCCGCAGTCGCCGGACCTCCGAACGCCATCTCCCGGAGTAGGCGTCGCCCCCGCGCCGCGCGCTCCGCAGCGCGGCGCCCAGATCGTCCCCGTACTCCCGGGGGACCTCCTCGCTCAACAGCGCGACCACCTCCGCGGCCTGCTCCGCCCCCACCACGGCGGCACCGTCCACCAGGGCCCGCCCCAGCCGGGGGTGCAGGCCCAGCCGCGCCAACCGGGCCCCTCGCTCCGTGGCCCGGCCGGCGGGGTCCACCGCCCCGATCGTCATCAGCAGAGCCCGCGCCGCCGCCATCGCCCCGCCCGGCGGCGGATCCAGCAAGGCCAGCCCCGTGGCGCCGGGATCGCCCCAGCAGGCCGCCTGAAGGGCGAACGAGGTCAGGTCGGCCACCCTGATCTCCGGCGCGGGAAAGGCCGTCAGGCGTCCGTCCTCGGCCTCGGACCAGCAGCGGTACACCGCCCCCGGCGCCTCACGCCCGGCCCGCCCCGCCCGCTGCCGCCCGGCCGCACGGGACGCCCGCACCGTCGCCAGTGCGCCCAGCCCGCGCGCATGGTCCACCCGCGGCTCCCGCGCGAGCCCCGAGTCGACGACCACCCGTACCCCCGGGACGGTCAGCGAGGACTCGGCGACCGCAGTCGCCAGCACCACCCGGCGCCGCTCCCCGGGCGCCAGCACCGCGTCCTGCACCGCGGCCGGCGCCCTGCCGTGCACCTGGAGCACCTCGGTGTCCCCGAGGTCGCCCAGCTGCCCCGCCACGCGCGCGATCTCGCCCACCCCCGGCAGGAAGCACAGCACGTCCCCGTCCCGCTCGGCCAGCGCCCGCCGCACCACCGACGCCACGTGCGTCAGCAGCGCCGGGTCGACCCGCATCCCGTGCGGTGGCCGCACCGGCCGCAGCGGCGGCGCCCACACCACTTCCACCGGGTACGTGACGCCGCGCGCCTCGACCACCGGCGCGCCGCCCAGCAGCCGGGCCCAGCCCTCGGCGTCCGTGGTCGCCGAAGCGGCCACCAGACCCAGTTCCGGCCGCAGCGTCTCCCGTACGTCCCAGAGGAAGGCCGCCACCGTGTCGGCGTCCAGATGCCGTTCGTGGCACTCGTCGAGGACGACGACGTCGACGCCGGACAGCTCCTGGTCGCGTTGCAGGCGCTGCAGGAGCACACCGGTCGTCACCACCTCCACGCGCGCGCGGCGTCCGACGACCCGCTCCCCGCGCACGGTGTAGCCGACGCTCCGGCCGACCTGCTCGCCCAGCAGCCACGCCATCCGCCGGGCCGCCGCGCGGGCGGCGATCCGGCGCGGTTCGGCCACCACCACCCGCCGCGCCGGCCCCTCGCCCAGCAGACCGGCCAGCGCCAGGGGCACCAGCGTCGTCTTGCCGGTGCCGGGCGGTGCCACCAGGACGGCGGTGCCGTGCCCGGCCAGGGCGTCGTCCAGGCCGGGCAGGGCCTGCCGTACGGGCAGCGCGTCCAGGGCGTCGTAACGGATCACGCCCCCAGTGTCGTACGTCCCGGGAACGCCCTTCACGCGCGCGTGCGCTTCGGTCGGGCGGTTCAGCCACGCTCGCACACGAAGATCGCCGTCCCCGGGACGAGGTTGCCGCGCAGCGGGGACCAGCCACCCCATTCGGAGGTGTTCCAGGCGGGCCACTCGGGTTCGACCAGGTCGACGAGGGTGAAGCCCGCGGAGACGATGTCGCGGACGCGGTCGCCCAGCGTGCGGTGGTGCTCGACGTACACCGCGCGGCCGTCCTCGTCCTGCTCGACGTACGGGGTGCGGTCGAAGTAGGAACTCGCGACCGTGAGACCCTCGGGGCCCGGCTCGTCCGGGAACGCCCAGCGGACCGGGTGGGTGACCGAGAAGACGAAACGGCCGCCGGGGCGCAGCACCCGGCACACCTCGCGCAGCACCTGGCGCGGGTCGGCGACGAAGGGGAGCGCGCCGTACGCCGAGCACGCCAGGTCGAAGGAGGCGTCCGCGAAGGGCAGCGCACCCGCGTCCGCGCACACGAGCGGAAACGATCCGCCGATGCGCAGCGCGTGCTGGAGCTGGCGGTGCGAGAGGTCCAGGGCGACCGGCCGCGCCCCCTGGGCGGCCAGCCAGCGCGCGCACTGGGCCGCGCCGGCGCCGATCTCCAGGACGTCCTTGTCCTTCAGCTCCTCCGGCGGGCCGAGCAGCTCCGCCTCCACCTCGTCGAGGCCCTCGGGCCCCCACACGAAACGGTCGTCGCCGAGGAACGTGCCGTGCTCGATCTGGTACTCGTCGGCGTTGCGGTCCCACCAGCCCCGGTTGGCCCTGCTGCTCTCGGCGGCCCCGGCGGTCCGCCGGGTGGCTTCCGGTTCGAGGTCGAACGAATCGGGCTCTTGGATGATCGGCTCCCTCGTCGTACTCTTCCCTGCAACCCGTCCGCGGGGCGTCACGGAAGAGGTTTTCCGGACCCGCGTGGCCTCGCGGGACGGTTCTTGTGCCGGGTATGCGGCGATCCGCCCCGGGTGTGCGCCTTCGCGCATTGACCCTGCCCGGCTGCCCCCGTATGCTACAAGTTGCGCTGCGGGCCTGCGCACCTCAGACGTAGCAGGCTGCGCTCGCATCTGTTGTATGTCCCCTCGGTTCTCGAGGCGCCACCAGCGGTTTTGTGTGGGGCTTCCTTGGCTGTCCGGTCTTCATCAGAGCGAAACGGGCTCCCGGCGTAAGCAGTACCTACGACTCAATGTCCGTACCGGAGCCCTTTCCCACATGACGAGCAGCACCGAGACCACCGCCACCACCCCGCAGGTTGCGGTCAACGACATCGGTAACGAGGAAGCCTTCCTCGCCGCGATCGACGAGACGATCAAGTACTTCAACGACGGCGACATCGTCGACGGCGTCATCGTGAAGGTCGACCGGGACGAGGTCCTGCTCGACATCGGTTACAAGACCGAAGGTGTCATCCCGAGCCGCGAGCTCTCGATCAAGCACGACGTCGACCCCAACGAGGTCGTCGCCGTCGGTGACGAGATCGAGGCCCTTGTTCTCCAGAAGGAGGACAAGGAAGGCCGCCTGATCCTCTCGAAGAAGCGCGCCCAGTACGAGCGTGCCTGGGGCACCATCGAGAAGATCAAGGAAGAGGACGGCATCGTCACCGGTACCGTCATCGAGGTCGTCAAGGGTGGTCTCATCCTCGACATCGGCCTCCGCGGCTTCCTCCCGGCCTCTCTTGTCGAGATGCGCCGCGTCCGCGACCTCCAGCCCTACGTGGGCAAGGAGCTCGAGGCGAAGATCATCGAGCTGGACAAGAACCGCAACAACGTGGTCCTGTCCCGCCGTGCCTGGCTGGAGCAGACCCAGTCCGAGGTCCGCCAGACGTTCCTCACGACCCTCCAGAAGGGTCAGGTCCGTTCCGGTGTGGTCTCCTCGATCGTCAACTTCGGTGCCTTCGTGGACCTGGGTGGCGTCGACGGTCTGGTCCACGTCTCCGAGCTGTCCTGGAAGCACATCGACCACCCGTCCGAGGTCGTCGAGGTCGGCCAGGAGGTCACCGTCGAGGTCCTCGACGTCGACATGGACCGCGAGCGTGTCTCCCTGTCGCTGAAGGCGACCCAGGAAGACCCGTGGCAGCAGTTCGCCCGCACCCACCAGATCGGCCAGGTCGTGCCCGGCAAGGTCACGAAGCTGGTTCCGTTCGGCGCGTTCGTCCGCGTGGACGAGGGCATCGAGGGTCTGGTCCACATCTCCGAGCTGGCCGAGCGCCACGTGGAGATCCCGGAGCAGGTCGTCCAGGTCAACGACGAGATCTTCGTCAAGGTCATCGACATCGACCTCGAGCGCCGCCGCATCAGCCTCTCGCTGAAGCAGGCCAACGAGGCCTTCGGTGCCGACCCGGCCACGGTCGAGTTCGACCCGACCCTGTACGGCATGGCCGCGTCCTACGACGACCAGGGCAACTACATCTACCCCGAGGGCTTCGACCCCGAGACCAACGACTGGCTCGAGGGCTACGAGACCCAGCGCGAGGCGTGGGAGCACCAGTACGCCGAGGCGCAGCAGCGCTTCGAGCAGCACCAGCAGCAGGTCATCAAGAGCCGCGAGGCCGACGCCGCTGCCGCCGCCGAGGGTGGCGACGCCGCGGGTGCCGCTCCGGCCGCGGGTGGCGGTTCGTACTCCTCCGAGGGTGCGGACACCTCCGGCGCGCTCGCTTCGGACGAGGCGCTCGCCGCGCTCCGCGAGAAGCTGGCCGGTGGCCAGAGCTGAACGCTAGCCCCCAGGGCTTAGCCGCTTCACCGAGGGCCCGCACCTTTCGAGGTGCGGGCCCTCGGCGTGTTCCGGCGCGTCGCACCGCTGCGTCCCGGGAACTTCCCGGCAGTCCCCGGGAGTTGTTCCGCCGTCCCGGTGTGAAACTGCCACGAGAGGCCAGCTGGTCAGGAATGCCCGCGTCGTGCGGTGCGTTGTCACGTACGAACACGAGGAGGAGCGGTCACAGTGCTTGATCCGCAGGGTTTGTACGCATGGGAGCCGAAGGGCCTCGCCGTCGTCGACATGGCGCTCGCCCAGGAGTCGGCCGGTCTGGTCATGCTCTACCACTTCGACGGATACATCGACGCGGGCGAGACCGGCGACCAGATCGTCGACCGGCTCCTCGACTCGCTGCCCCACCAGGTCGTCGCCCGCTTCGACCACGACCGGCTCGTGGACTACCGGGCGCGTCGCCCGCTGCTGACCTTCAAGCGGGACCGCTGGACCGAGTACGAGGAGCCCGGCATCGAGGTCCGGCTGGTCCAGGACGCCACGGGCGCACCGTTCCTGCTGCTGTCCGGCCCCGAGCCGGACGTCGAATGGGAGCGCTTCGCCGCGGCCGTGCGGCAGATCGTGGAGCGGCTCGGCGTGCGCCTTTCGGTGAACTTCCACGGCATCCCGATGGGCGTGCCGCACACCCGCCCGGTGGGTCTCACCCCGCACGGCAACCGCACCGACCTCGTCCCCGGCCACCGCAGCCCCTTCGACGAGGCCCAGGTGCCCGGCAGCGCCGAGGCGCTGCTCGAATACCGCCTCCTGGAGGCGGGCCACGACGTCCTGGGCGTCGCCGCGCACGTTCCGCACTACATTGCCCGCTCGCCCTACCCGGACGCCGCCCTGACCGTCCTGGAGGCCGTCACCGGCGCCACCGGCCTGGTGCTCCCGGGCATCGCCCACGCCCTGCGCACGGACGCGCACCGCACGCAGACGGAGATCGAACGCCAGATCCAGGAGGGCGACGAGGAGCTCACCGCGCTCGTGCAGGGCCTTGAGCACCAGTACGACGCGGCCGCGGGCGCCGAGACCCGGGGCAACATGCTCGCCGAGCCGGTGGAGATCCCCTCGGCCGACGAGATCGGCCTGGAGTTCGAACGCTTCCTCGCGGAACGGGAGGGCGACAACTAGGGCGTGCCGCGGCACAAGGACCTGCCCCGGAGATCCAGGACCTGTCCGCGGCGGTGTCGGTGGCAGGCCCTAAGCTTCGGGACATGCTGAAAGTTGGCCTCACCGGCGGCATCGGCGCCGGCAAGAGCGAGGTGTCACGGCTGCTGGTCGGACACGGCGCCGTCCTGATCGACGCCGACCGCATCGCGCGTGAGGTCGTCGCGCCCGGCACCCCCGGCCTGGCGGCCGTCGCCGAGGCCTTCGGCCCGGACGTGCTGGCCGCCGACGGCAGCCTGGACCGGCCGAAACTGGGCTCGATCGTCTTCGCCGACCCCGAGCGGCTCGCCGTGCTCAACTCGATCGTGCACCCTCTCGTGGGGGCCCGCTCCCGAGAACTGGAGCAGGCGGCCGCCGACGACGCCGTGGTGATCCACGACGTCCCGCTCCTCGCGGAGAACGGTCTCGCCGCGCTCTACGACCTCGTGGTGGTCGTGGACGCCGCCCCCGAGACCCAGCTCGACCGGCTCACCCGGCTGCGGGGCATGACGGAGCAGGACGCACGCGCGCGCATGGCCGCGCAGGCGACCCGTGAGAAGCGCCTGGAGATCGCCGACCTGGTCATCGACAACGACGTGCCCCTGGACGCGCTGCGACAGCGCGTCGCGCAGGTGTGGGCGGACCTCGTGCGCAGGGCACGGCAGGCGGCCCCGCACTAGCGGGAAGCCCGCTACGACACAGAAGCCGGCTACGAAATAGCGGACGCCTGTCCACGCGTTGAACCGCTTCAGTGAGGGAAGGACTTTGCCGTGCCCGAGACCAGCGGTTCGACCGGACGTACTCCGGAGACGCATGTCATCGACTTCCGTGCCGCCGAGCAACTGCTCAACGCACGGGACCCGCGGGGCGCGGTGAAACTCCTCGACGGAGTGATCGCCGCGCACCCCGAGAACACCGCCGCCCGGCTGCTGCGCGCGCGTGCGTTCTTCGCCGCCGCGCAACTGCGGCCCGCCGAGCTGGAGTTCACCATCGTCCTGGAGCGGGAGCCGGACAACGCGTTCGCCCACTTCGCGCTCGCCCGCACCTATGAACGCCAGGGCCGAGCCGACCTCGCGATACGTCACTTCCGGCTGGCGGCCGCGCTGGACCCGAACCCCGAGTACCTGAAGGCGGCCCGCTTCGACAGCGGTACGTGAGCGGGCTTTCGCGCACGGCTCACCGCCGCGGCCGGCCGCCCACCGCCGACCGCTCCGAACGCGCGCTCACGGATGCCGGTGCCGCGGCGGGCGCCGAAACGGCGGCGGGGTGTCCACCGGCCGGTAGGGCGGTACATCACGGCCCGGCTGATAGTGCGGGCCCTGCCGCAGGTGCCTGACGATCACGGCAAGGTCGACGGTGGCCACCAGCCACAGCACCGCGCAGGCCGCCGCCCAGCCGGGACGTCCGACGACCGCGAACACCACCGTGCCGAAGACCGCCCAGGCGATTCCCCAGACACTCAGCCACAACCGCGCCCGCAGCGGACTGCGCGCGGTGACCGGTTCACTCCCTGTACGCATCGCGGATCACCACTCCTCCCAGCAACGTACTCTTCGACGAGGACGTTCACCAAGGGGGGAAACCATCGTGCTGCCGGACGCCGCCGACCTGCCCGATCTGCTCCTCGACCTCGCCGTGCCCCACGAGGACATCAACGAGGTGACCGCACGTCTGCGGACGGTGACGACCGATCCCGGCGTACGACGGCTCCTGGACGAGTGCGCCGAGGACGTGACCCGCGTCGTCCGGGAGGTCGACGACCCGGCCGGACTGGGGGACCGGGCCGCCCACGCCCCGGCCGCCCTCGGCGAGTACTTCCTCGTGTACGCCTTCCTCGTCGCGGTGCCGCACGTGCGCGCCGCGCACCGGGAACTCGGCATCCCCGACGACATCACCCGAATGACGCTCACCGATCTCGGCCGCGGCATGGCACTGCACCGCAGGCGGTACGGCCGCGGCGGGCTGGGCGCCC
>NZ_JBEYFC010000035.1:0-31917 GCF_040634175.1 Streptomyces sp. NPDC007162 | reverse complement strand
GGCCCGCCAGTACGCCACCTACTGCCGCGACCACGGCGACAACAAGCTCTACCGGATCGCCTCGGGCAGCCTGGCGGCGGTCAGCCCTTGCGGGTGTTGACCTCGTCGGTGAGCTGGGGGACGACGTCGAAGAGGTCGCCGACCACTCCGAAGTCGACCAGCTCGAAGATCGGGGCCTCGGCGTCCTTGTTGACGGCCACGATCGTCTTGGAGGTCTGCATGCCCGCGCGGTGCTGGATGGCGCCGGAGATGCCGTTGGCGATGTACAGCTGCGGGGAGACCGACTTGCCGGTCTGGCCGACCTGGTTGGTGTGCGGGTACCAGCCGGCGTCGACGGCGGCGCGCGAGGCGCCGACGGCCGCGCCGAGGGAGTCGGCGAGGGCCTCGATGATCGCGAAGTTCTCGGCGCCGTTGACGCCGCGGCCGCCGGAGACCACGATCGCGGCCTCGGTCAGCTCCGGACGCCCGGTCGACTCACGCGGGGTACGGCCGGTCACCTTGGTGCCGGTCGCCTTGTCCGAGAACGTCACGTCCAGGGCCTCGACCGTACCGGCGGCCGGGGCGGCCTCGACAGCGGCACTGTTGGGCTTGACCGTGATGACCGGCGTGCCCTTGGAGATGCGGGACTTGGTGGTGAAGGACGCGGCGAACACCGACTGGGTCGCCACCGGACCCTCGTCGCCGGCCTCCAGGTCGACGGCGTCGGTGATGATGCCCGAACCGATCCGCAGCGCCAGACGCGCGGCGATCTCCTTGCCCTCGGCGGAGGACGGGACCAGCACGGCGGCCGGGGACACGGCGGCGACGGCGGCCTGCAGCGCTTCCACCTTCGGCACGACCAGGTAGTCGGCGTACTCGGACGCCTCGTGGGTCAGCACGCGGGTCGCGCCGTGCTCGGCCAGCGCGGCGGCGGTGTCGGCGGCGCCGTTGCCCAGCGCGACCGCGACGGGCTCGCCGACACGGCGGGCCAGGGTCAGAAGCTCCAGGGTGGGCTTGCGGACGGCACCGTCCACGTGATCGACGTAGACGAGGACTTCAGCCATGGGATTGCTCTCCTGCGAAACGAAGTTGAGGGGCGGTCAGCGACGGCTGGGCTCAGATGAACTTCTGGCCCGCGAGGAACTCGGCGAGCTGCTTGCCGCCCTCGCCCTCGTCCTTGACGATCGTGCCCGCGGTACGGGCCGGACGCGCGGCGGCGTCCTCGACCTTGGTCCAGGCGCCCTCCAGGCCGACCTCCTCCGCCTCGATGTCGAGGTCGGACAGGTCCCAGGACTCGACCGGCTTCTTCTTGGCCGCCATGATGCCCTTGAAGGACGGGTAGCGCGCCTCACCCGACTGGTCGGTCACCGACACGACCGCCGGCAGGGAGGCCTCCAGCTGCTCGGAGGCGGCGTCGCCGTCCCGGCGGCCCTTGACCGTGCCGTCCTCGACCGAGACCTCGGAGAGCAGGGTGACCTGCGGGACGCCGAGGCGCTCGGCCAGCAGCGCCGGCACGACGCCCATCGTGCCGTCGGTGGAGGCCATACCGGAGACCACCAGGTCGAAGCCGGCCTTCTCGATCGCCTTCGCCAGCACCAGCGAGGTGCCGATCGCGTCGGTTCCGTGCAGGTCGTCGTCCTCGACGTGGATCGCCTTGTCCGCGCCCATCGACAGCGCCTTGCGCAGCGCGTCCTTGGCGTCCTCCGGACCCACGGTCAGGACGGTGACCTCGACGTCGTCGTCCGAGTTCTCCGAGATCTGCAGCGCCTGTTCGACCGCGTACTCGTCCAGCTCGGAGAGCAGACCGTCCACGTCGTCACGGTCGACGGTCAGGTCATCGGCGAAGTGCCGGTCGCCAGTGGCGTCGGGCACGTACTTCACAGTGACAACGATCCTCAGGCTCACGCCGGCTCTCCTACTGCATCGTCTTTTCTGGGCTGCCTCTTGCAGGCAGCATAGGCTCCTGAAGCGGCCGATCCCGGTCGGGGCGGCCGCGCGCTCCGAACGAAATATTACTCGTCAGTACACCTAGTTCGTTCCCGCTAAGCAAGCGCTTTGAACTGTGACCTTCGCAACGCAGCGTAACCGGAACTCGACGGCTTCGCAGGCCGGGGCCGGGTGATCAATCCCGCAGACCGCTGAAGCCGCCCTGGTGGTAGAGGAGCGGTCGGCCGGCCCGGGAGGGATCACCGAGAACCACCTCGGCCACCACGATGCGATGGTCCCCGGCCGGGACACGGGCGACGATCCGGCACACCAGCCAGACCAGGACATCGTCGAGGACCGGGACACCCGCGTGCCCCTCCCGCCAGCCGGTGGACGCCCCGAAGCGGTCGGCGCCGCTGCGCGCGAAGGTGGCCGCGAGCTCCGCCTGGTGCTCGCCGAGGATGTGGACGCCGATGTGCTCGGCGGTCGATATCGCGGGCCAGCTGGAGGCGCCCGTGCCGACGCCGAAGGAGAGCATCGGCGGCTCGGCGGAGACGGACACCAGGGAGGTCGCGGTGAAGCCGACCGGGCCGTCGGCGCCGGGTGCGGTGATCACCGCGACGCCGGCCGCGTGCCGCCGGAAGGCGGAGCGGAGCAGGTCGGGAGAGGCGAGCTGGGGCGTGCCGAGGTCGGGCGTGGCCGTCATGGAGTTTTCCTTCTGCGGGAGGCGGTCTTCGGGGCCGGGGCTGCTCAACAGCCCGGACAGCGCGCGCTCGCGGTGCGTGCCAGGTCCACGTGGACCCGTCCGAAGAGAAGGAGTTCCTGAGGCATACGGTCAGGCTGACGATAGGTGGTGCGCCCAGTCAAGTACGTTCCGGTATATGGGAGCTGCCTCACCGTCATCGGCATGCCCGTCAGACCGCCTCTCCCAGCGCCGCGATGACGTCCGCCCTGCGGGGCTGTCCAGTGGCCCGGCGCACCACCCGCCCCTGCGCGTCGAGCACCAGTACGGTGGGCGTCTTGAGGATCTCCAGCTCGCGCACGAGGTCGAGATGCGCCTCCGCGTCGATCTCGACGTGGGCCACCCCGGGGACCATCCCTGCGACCTCGTCCAGGACCCGCCGGGTGGCCCGGCAGGGGGCGCAGAACGCGCTGGAGAACTGCACCAGCGTGGCCCGCTCGCCCAGTTCGCCGCCGAGTTCGGCCGCTCCGAGCCGCTTTCCCTCGTCCCGCCCGCGCACCCGCACCCTCCCGCTCCGCCGCTTGTGCAGCACTCCGTAGACGCTCGCCGCCGCGAGCACCGCCACGCACACCACCAGTCCGGTCACCATCCGCACAGGTTGGCACGCGACGGCTCGTCACCGGCAGCAGCGTTCACACGATTGCAAAGATTCCCGGGCCCCACCGCGGGCGCCGGGGCGGAATCCTTGGTTCATGGACATCGACGCACGTGGGCCGCGGTTCGGCGCGGCCCTGACGACGGTCGTGCTGGCCGTCGCACTGATCACCCGCAGCCCCTGGATCCTGGCCTGGCAGACGCTGGCGTTCGCGTTCGGCGCGGCCGGCGGGGTGGGCCGCTCACCGTACGGCTGGGTCTTCCGGACGGCCGTACGCCCCAGGATCGCTCCCCCGACGGAGTTCGAGGCGCCGGAGCCGCCGCGGTTCGCGCAGGCGGTGGGGCTGGTCTTCGCCGGGCTGGGTCTGGTCGGATTCACCCTCGGCCCCGAGTGGTTGGGGCCGGCGGCGACCGGGGCCGCGCTCGCCGCGGCTTTCCTGAACGCGGCGTTCGGATACTGCCTGGGATGCGAGATGTTCCTGCTCATGCGGAGGCTGACGGTACGCGCAGAGTAAAGAAAAGTTAAAAGTACGAGGTGGATCACTAGGCCAACGTGACGAGGATCTCGCCGCTCCCCGGCACCAGGGCTGGCTCCCCGTCCGTTCTTCGGGCACGATCTGCGAGACGCCGTAAAACCTACGGCTGCGTAACTTACCGCCGGGAGCCCCTTTCCCAGGCAGAGCAGAAAGGGTCCGCCCCACCCATGGCAGAGCTGGTCTACCGTCCCGTCATCGGTTTCGCCAAGACGCTGTTCAAGGTCTGGGACCTGAAGATCGACTGCCAGGGCTCGGAGAACATCCCACGCTCGGGCGGTGCGGTGCTGGTGAGCAATCACATCAGCTATCTCGACTTCGTCTTCGACGGCCTGGCGGCGCTGCCGCAGAAGCGCCTGGTGCGGTTCATGGCGAAGGAGTCGGTCTTCCGGCACCGCATCTCGGGTCCGCTGATGCGCGGGATGAAACACATCCCGGTGGACCGCGCGCAGGGCGAGACGGCGTACCAGCACGCGCTCGACTCGCTGAAGTCCGGTGAGATCGTGGGGGTCTTCCCGGAGGCGACCATCTCCCAGTCCTTCACGCTGAAGAGCTTCAAGTCGGGCGCCGCCCGCCTCGCCCAGGAGGCCGGGGTCCCGCTCGTGCCGATGGCACTGTGGGGCACCCAGCGCATCTGGACCAAGGGCCAGCCGCGCAACTTCAAGCGCAACCACCTCCCCGTCACCATCCGCGTCGGCGAGCCGGTCGAGGCGCCCCGTGACCAGTACGCCGGCGCCATCACCCGCCGGCTGCGCGGTCGCGTCCAGGAGCTGCTGGACGCCGCCCAGCGCGCCTACCCGGCCCGCCCGAAGGACACCACGGACACCTGGTGGCTCCCGGCCCACCTGGGCGGCACCGCCCCCACCCCGGAGCAGCTGAAGGCAGCCGAGGCCATCTGAGCCCCGCCCCACCGGCTCGGCCCGCATCCCGTAGCCAAGGGCCCACCCGGAACCGTCCGCCGGTGAGCCCGGCATGCGACGGGTCTCTGTACGTGTGACGACGGCGGCAGGCCGGCGCGCACCCTGGCGGCGCGCCGTCCCGCCGGCGTCCGGGTGTTCGGGAGCCCTCGAGTGCGCGTCGCTCGGCATCGCCCGCGGTCGTCACCAAGCTTCCTGCCCCGCGGCCTGCTCCAGGCGCATGCCGTCCGCGGCGGGCCGGCCGGCCGTGCGGGCACATCGTCGGGCACCTGGGCGCGGGTGCCGTCCGCCCCGCGTCAGAGCGCGGTGGGCAGCGTCTTCCAGAGGTATGCGCGGTCGGGTGCCGCTTTGAGTGCGCCGAGCACGGCCGGGTGCGGTTCGGCGTACAGGAGCGGATAGTCCACCTCGCCACGCTCCCGGTCGGGGGCCCAGGCCAGCCGCTCGCCGTCGAGCGAGAAGCGGGCGTCGACGCCCGGCTTGTTGCCGCGCGGGTCCTGCCGGTGCCAGGCGCCGTTGAAGCGGACGGCGACCAGACCGTGCACCGCCCAGCCTTCGCCGTCGTCGTGCGCCAGCCGCTGGTAGCACAGGGCCGCGGGGATGTCCTCGGCCCGCAGCAGCGCGGCGAGGGCATGGGCCTTGGCGTAGCAGACACCCGTGCGCCGCTCCAGTACGTCCGAGGCGCGCCAGGTGACCCGGGGGTCGCCGGAATCGGCGGAGTGCGGGATCGCGTCCCGTACGAACTCGTACGCCGCCAGCGCATAGGTATACGAGTCCACCACCTCGACCGCCAGCCTCGCGGCCGCCTCGCGGACCACCGGATGGTGGTGATCGATCGCCTCGTCGGCGCCCAGATATGCGGACAGGTCGGCGTTGTTCTGGATCGGCTCCATGGCCGCACAGCATAGAAACGCGATCACCCGAACGTCAATGACTTTTCAGGTGACCGCATATCTATGCATCTACTGGCGTGCCATCTCCTCCTTGAGCGCCGCCACGAACGCGTCCACGTCGTCCTCTGTCGTGTCGAAGGCGCACATCCAGCGCACGTCGCCGGCGGCCTCGTCCCAGAAGTAGAACCGGAACCGCTTCTGCAGGCGCAGGCTCACGTCGTGCGGGAGCCGGGCGAAGACTCCGTTGGCCTGCACCGGGTACAGGATCTCCACGCCGTGCACGGCGCGGACGCCCTCGGCGAGCCGCTGGGCCATCTCGTTGGCGTGCCGGGCGTTGCGCAGCCACAGGTCCCTGGCGAGCAGCGCCTCCAGCTGCACCGACACGAAGCGCATCTTCGAGGCGAGCTGCATGGACAGCTTGCGCAGGTGCTTCATGTGGCTGACCGCGTCCTGGTTGATCACCACCACCGCCTCGCCGAACACGGCGCCGTTCTTGGTGCCGCCCAGGGAGAGGATGTCCACGCCGACGGCGTTGGTGAACGTGCGCATCGGCACGTCCAGGGAGGCCGCCGCGTTGGCTATCCGGGAGCCGTCCAGGTGCACCTTCATGCCGTGCGCGTGGGCGTGCTCGCAGATCGCGCGGATCTCGTCCGGGGTGTACAGGGTGCCCAGCTCGGTGCTCTGGGTGATGGACACGGCCTGCGGCATCGCCCGGTGCTCGTCGTCCCAGCCGTACGCCTGCCGGTCGATGAGCTCCGGGGTGAGCTTGCCGTCCGGGGTGGGCACGGTGAGCAGTTTGAGGCCGCCCATGCGCTCGGGGGCGCCGCCCTCGTCGACGTTGATGTGCGCGCTCTCGGCGCAGATCACCGCGCCCCAGCGGTCGGTGACCGCCTGGAGCGCGACGACGTTCGCCCCGGTGCCGTTGAACACCGGGAAGGCCTCGGCGGTGGCCCCGAAGTGGCTGCGGATGATCCGCTGGAGGTTCTCGGTGTACTCGTCGTCGCCGTACGCCACCTGGTGGCCGCCGTTGGCGAGTGCCATCGCGGCCAGCACCTCGGGGTGCGCACCCGCGTAGTTGTCACTGGCGAAACCGCGGACCTGCGGGTCGTGGTGGCGACGCGCGTCGGTCTTCGGAGGGTTCACGGCTTCTCGGTCAGCCACAGACGGTTTCCGTTCACTTCGGCGGCGGACTTGCTCCAGACGCCCTCGATGGCCTCGGCCAGGTCCTTGACGTCGGTGAAGCCCGCGAACTTCGCGTTGGGCCGCTCGGCGCGCATCGCGTCGTGCACCAACGCCTTCACCACCAGGATGGCAGCGGCGGAGGTCGGCCCCTCGGGCCCCCCGGCCTTGCGGAAGAAGTCGGCCAGGGCGAGCGTCCACGCCTCGGCGGCGGCCTTGCCCGCGGCGTACGCGGCGTTGCCCGCGGTGGGCCTGCTCGCGGCGGCCGCGCTGATCAGGACGTACCTGCCGCGCTCGCTGCGCTGCAGCGCCTCGTGGAAGGCGAGGGAGGTGTGCTGGACGGTCTTGACGAGCAGCAGCTCCAGGAAGTCCCAGTCGTCCAGGCTGGTCTTGGTGAAGGTCTCGCTGCCCCGCCAGCCGCCGACCAGGTGCACGAGGCCGTCGACGCGGCCGAAGTCCTTCTCGACGTGGGTGGCCCAGTCCCGGGTGGACTGGAGGTCGAGCAGGTCGACCGTGTCCCCGATGACGCTGGCGCCGCCGGACGCGTACCGGGCCGCGTCCACGGCCTCCGACAGCCGCTGCGGGTCGTTGTCCGCCGCTACGACGGTCGCACCCGCCTCCGCCAGACGCAGCAGCGTCGCCCGTCCCGCGGGGCCGCCCGCGCCCGCCACCGCGATCACCGCACCACTGAGAGACCCGTTGCCCACCATGTGCTTCCCCTCTTGAGCAGAGTTCCGCGACCGCTCGCTCACGCGGCGACCGGCTCGGCGCTGTCCGCGGTGATGCCCTTGGTCTCGGCGATCACGTTCTTCAGTTTCTTGGACAGGGCCTCGTAGAACATGCTCAGCGGAAACTCGTCCGGAAGCACGTCGTCCACGAGCTTGCGGGGCGGCAGGCTCAGGTCCAGGGCCTCGGGGCCCTTGGCCCACTTGGAGCCCGGGTGCGGAGCGAGGTAGGTGGCGACGAGCTCGTAGCCGGCGAACCAGTGGACGAGCTTCGGACGGTCGATGCCGTCCTTGTACAGCTTCTCGATCTCGGCGCACAGCTCGTTGGTGACGAGCGGGGCACGCTCCCAGTCGATGGCGAGCTTGTTGTCGGTCCAGCGGACCACGTCGTGCTTGTGCAGGTAGGCGAAGAGCAGCTGGCCGCCGAGGCCGTCGTAGTTGCGGACCCGGTCGCCGGTGACCGGGAAGCGGAACATGCGGTCGAAGAGCACCGCGTACTGCACGTCACGGGCCTGCGGGACGCCGTCGGCCGCCAGCTTGACGGCCTCCTTGAAGGCGGTGAGGTCGCAGCGCAGCTCCTCCAGGCCGTACATCCAGAACGGCTGGCGCTGCTTGATCATGAACGGGTCGAACGGCAGGTCTCCGTGGCTGTGGGTGCGGTCGTGCACCATGTCCCACAGCACGAAGGCCTCCTCACAGCGCTTCTGGTCGTGGACCATGGCGGCGATGTCCTCGGGCAGGTTCAGGCCCAGGATGCCGACGGCGGCGTCGGTGACCCGGCGGAACCGGGCGGCCTCGCGGTCGCAGAAGATGCCACCCCAGGAGAATCGTTCCGGCGCCTCGCGCACGGCGATGGTCTCGGGGAAGAGGACGGCGGAGTTGGTGTCGTAGCCGGCCGTGAAGTCCTCGAACTTGATGCCGCAGAACAGCGGGTTGTCGTAGCGGGTGCGCTCGAGCTCAGCCAGCCAGTCCGGCCAGACCATGCGCAGCACGACCGCCTCGAGGTTGCGGTCCGGGTTGCCGTTCTGCGTGTACATCGGGAAGACGACCAGGTGCTGGAGGCCGTCCGCACGGCCCGCGGCGGGCTGGAAGGCCAGCAGCGAGTCCAGGAAGTCGGGCACCTGGAAACCACCGTCGGCCCAGACGCGGAGGTCACGGACCAGGGCCCGGTGGTACTCGGCGTCGTGCGGCAGCAGCGGCGACAGCTCCTCGACGGCGTCGATCACGACGTCCACGGCCCGCCCGGCATCCATCCGCCCCGGCGCGCCCTCGGCGTCGAAGTCGATGGACCCGTCCTTGGACTGCCATGGCCGGATCCGCTCCACGGCATTCTTGAGCACGGGCCACGCCGGGTGCTCGACCACCCTGGTCACGGGAGGAACCTGCTCCTCCGAGCCCACCTGCACAAGAACTTCCGTCATGATCCATCCTCCACGGGAGATGCTTCCGTCAGGACACCGTATGCATATGAGGTTTCTCCCAGCAAGGGGGCCCTCGGGAAATTATCCTGCGCCACCGCACCTTCACCGCGCTTTTTCCTGTGCGAAACCGTGAATGCAGTCACATCCACGACGGCAGGTGAGGGTGCGTCAGCTCCTGGGCACCGCATGGATCCGGCCGGTCAATGCACGGGGCAACGCGCCCACCCCCGGGTGACCGCCAGTGGGGTCACGGACCAGACACCGCGCGCCCGGCGCTCCAATCCCCCCGTGTACATACGGGTTCATCGTGACGGGCGGCCATTAGGCTGCGCCCAGCCGCGTGGACAGCGACGTCCCGTCGTACGGTCCGCGCGCACCCCCACCGCCGCCGTCGACGGAAGCGAGATGAATCTTGAACTTCCTTACCATCGGTCATCGCGGAGTCATGGGCGTCGAGCCCGAGAACACCCTCCGTTCCTTCGTCGCCGCGCAGCAGGCCGGCCTCGACCTGATCGAACTCGATCTGCACCTCAGCAAGGACGGCGCCCTGGTCGTCATGCACGACGCCGAGGTGGACCGCACGACCGACGGCGCCGGCCCGATCGCCGAGAAGACCCTTGAGGAACTGCGCGCCCTCGACGCGGGCCGGGGCGAACGGGTGCCGGTGTTCGAGGAAGTCCTGGAGGCGGTGCAGTCCCCGCTCCAGGCCGAGATCAAGGACGTCGCGGCGGCCCGCGCGCTGGCCGAGGTCATGCAGCGGCGGGACCTGGTGTCCCGGGTGGAGGTGTCCTCGTTCCACGACGAGGCCGTCGCCGAGATCGCCAGACTGGTGCCGGGGGTACGGACCGCGCTGATCGCCAGCCGGTACGGCACCGACGTGGTGGAGCGGGCCCGGGAGGCGGGGGCGGCCACCCTCTGCCTCAACATCCGGCGGCTGACCCTGGAGGTCGTCGAGCACGCCCGCAAGGCGGACCTGCGGGTGATCGGCTGGGTGGTGAACACCCAGGACCAGCTGCGGCTGGTCCGCGCCCTCCAGCTGGACGGCGCGACCACCGACTACCCGGAGATCAAGCGCACCGCCCGCTTCACCGCCTGAGGGTCCGACCGCCTGCGGGTCTGAGGGTCACACCAGGGGCTTGACCAGCAACTCGAACCGCAGATCGGCGCGCAGCGGGACACCGAAGCGCTCGTCGCCGTACGGGAACGGGGTCATCTCTCCCGTACGGCGGTAGCCGCGCCGCTCGTACCAGGCGATCAGGTCCTCGCGGACGGAGATCACCGTCATGTGCATCTCCGTGGCGCCCCAGTCCTCCCGGGCCCGGCGCTCCGCCTCGGCGATGACGGCCTTGCCGAGACCGGCACCCTGGAGGGCGGGGCTGACCGCGAACATACCGAAGTAGGCGTGGGTGCCGCGGTGTTCGAGCTGGCAACAGGCGACGACCCGGCCGTCCCGCTCGACGGTGAGCAGTTCGCTGTCCGGCGACTTGATCACCTGGAGGACGCCCTCGGGGTCGGTCCGCTGCCCGTCCAGGATGTCCGCCTCGGTGGTCCAGCCGGCCCGGCTCGCGTCACCCCGGTAGGCCGACTCGATCAGCGCGACCAGCACGTCCACGTCAGAGTCGGTGGCGGCGCGGAAGGCCAGTACGGCGGGGGCGTTGTCCATGGGCTCCATGGGCGGGTTCTCCGATCTCGGGCGCGGTGAGCCAGGGACGAGCCTAACGCCGCCGGTCGGCTCCCGGTTTCCGGGATCGTCCGCAGCCCGGCACTACGCTCCGGTCCCATGGTGCACGTACTCAGCAGCCGTACCCTGGTCCACCCCACCGACCCCGAGCGCTCCCGTGCCTTCTACGGCGAGCAGCTCGGCCTCCCCGTCTACCGCGAGTTCGGCACGGGACCGGAGCGGGGCACGGTCTATTTCCTGGGCGGCGGATTCCTGGAGGTCTCCGGGCGCTCGGACGCCGCCGCCGCTCCGGCCGTGCAGTTGTGGCTCCAGGTCGCGGACGCCGCGGCGGCGCACGAGGAGCTGGTGGCGAAGGGCGTCGAGATCGTACGGCCGCCGGTACGTGAGCCATGGGGCCTGGTCGAGATGTGGATCACGGACCCGGACGGCATCAGGATCGTGCTGGTGGAGGTACCGGCCGACCACCCGCTGCGCTACCGGCCGGGGATCTGACCGCGGGGTCTTCCCGACGGCGACAGCAAGCGTCGAGGGGCCCGCCGCACCGGTGCCTCAGGCCCGCAGCGCGCCCATCCTGCCCTCCAGCCGGCCCAGCAACTCGGCGAGCAGTCCGGCGAGTTCGCCCTGGCCCTGCGGGGCGAGCACGGACAGGACGGCCGTCTCGTAGCCGAGCTGCTCGGGCAGGACGCCGTCGACGAGTGCACGGCCCGCGTCGGTGAGCCGGAGGTGGGCGACCCGGCGGTCCCGGGCGTCGCCGCGCCGCTCGACCAGGCCGCGCTCGGTGAGCTGCTTGAGGCGTTTGGTGACGGCGGCGCCGGAGGAGAAGGTCTCCTTGGCGAGTTCGCTCGGGGTCAGCTCGTGACCGGTGCGGCGCAACGCGCCGAGCAGGTCGAACTCGGGGCGGCTGAGGCCCGCCCGGCGCAGTGGGGCGTCCTCGGCCTGCTGGAGGAGGGCGGCGCAGCGGTTGATCCGGCCGATCACCTCCATGGGCCCGGTGTCCAGGTCGGGATGGACGGACCGCCACTGCCGGACGACCGCGGCGACGGTGTCGTCCCGGCCCGCGATCCCGGCCGAGCCCCGTGCGCCCTCGCCGACCGCGCTCCCTGCCCCGCCCCCTGCCGCGTCCCTCCCCGTCGCGCTGTCGGCCGCCGGTCGTCCGTTGGTCGCCGTCATGGCCGTACGTCCTCCGTAGTCCTCGTGCCGTCCCAGGTGTGCGGTTCCTGGCGTCGTACCGTCGCGGCGAGCGTACGGTGTCCGGACTGTTCGGCGAGCACGACCCGCTCCTGGGGCAGCGCGCGTTGCCACCACTCGCCGGAGGCGGCGTCGGCCGTGGCGCGCAGTTCGGCGAGGGCGGCGGACAGGGTGCGCCGGGCGGTTTCCAGGGCGCGGGGTGCCGGCCGCGGCTCGGCGAGCAGGCGGGCGGCCTGTTCCCGGGCCCGTTCGACGGCGGACAGCGCGTGTTCCATGCGGTCGCCGGCCCGGCGGTTGGTGACGGCGACCGCCGTGCCGAAGCCGACGAGCGCGCCGACCAGGGTGTCTACGACCCGTTCGGTGATCAGCTGTCCCGCGTCCTGGGTGCGGGCGAACTCGGTGACGAGCAGGGCCATGGGGGTGACGCAGACGCTGCCGAGCCAGTAGTTGCGTCCGATCAGCGCCTCGGCACCGAAGTTGAAGGCGAGACAGCACAGCACCAGGGCGGCCGGGTGCAGATGGGCGAGCGGTACGACGGCGGCGAAGACGAGGACGCCGAGGACGTTGCCGACGACACGCTGGACGCCCCGGCTCCAGGTGAGGGTGACGTTGGCCTGGTAGAGGGAGGCGGCGGTGACCAGCGCCCAGTAGGGGCGGCCGACTCCGAGGGCCAGGGAGGCGTAACCGGCGAGGGCGCAGCCGAGCGCGGTGCGGGCGGCGAGCGGGGCGAGCGGACCCAGTCGGTGCCACAACGGGCGGTGTGGCGCGGCGAGTTCGGCGTCGAGGCCGAGGAGTTCGTCGTCGGCCCCGGCCACCCGGGGGACGCGCCCGGTGCCGCGCAGGGCGCGGGCCCAGTCGCGCAGCGGCGCCGGGTCGGCGTCGGCGGGGGCGGCGAGGGCGACCTCGGCGCGGACGACGAGGTGTTCGAGGGCTCGGCGGGTGCGGTCGGTACGGGCGCCGGTGGCCAGCAGAGACTGCCAGGCGGCCTGAACGGCGGCTGCCGCGGCGGCACCGGCCTTCGCGTGGCCGTCTGCGGTTGCGCGCGTGTCGGCGTAGGCGGCGGTGGCGTTGAGGGCGTGGGCGGTGGCCCGGCGCTCGGGACCGTGCGGGCGCAACAGCCCGGGTGCCATGCCGACCAGCCAGGCCCAGGCGCCCGTCGCCAGGGCCAGCGCGACATGGCCGGGGACCTGGCCGAGGGTCCCCGGGGCGAACAGCGAGGCGGAGCTGATGAAGGTGAGGACCACGTTCCCGGGCGGGCCGACGCGGGTGGCGTCGCAGAGGGCCTTCTGCACCGCGGCCAGGAGGGCACCGACGGTGACCAGGACGACCGCGTTCGTGGTGAGCGAGGCGGTGGTGAGGGCCAGGGCCAGCCCGGCGACCATCCCGAGGATCACCCCGGCCAGCGTGCGGGCGCGGGCGGGATAGGGGCGGTTGTGGCCGTAGAGGGCGCACAGCGATCCGGCCATCGTGTACATCGCCAGGTCGAGGCGGCCGAGGGCGAGCAGGGCCAGGTTGGGCGGGGCGACCGCGGCGACCACGCTGAAGGCGGGCTTGAACCAGATGTCGGAGGGCCGGCCGAGGCGCAGCACTCCGGCGAGGGGAAGGGGACGGGTCGCGGTGCTCATACCACCAATTTAGCATGTGTTTTACTCGTAAAGCACTTTCGAACCCCTGCTCACCTGCTGCGCTCCGCCGAACGCTCCCCGTGTACATCCTTGCGCTGGCGTGCGCGCTGCCCGGCCGGGGCATCGCATCCAACGATGCGACGTCGAGCGGGGAGGTGCGCGTGCACGGACCGGCTTCGCCCGGCTGGCTGCTGGTCGCGCTGTGCGCGGCGACCGGGGCCTACTGTCTGCTGCGGATGCGCAGCAGCGTCGAGGCACAGCGGCGCGCCGCGGGCGGCGAGGCGCTGATGGGGTTCGGCATGGCCGCGATGGCCGTGCCCCCGGGCGTTTTCACCCCGCCGGCGTGGGCCTGGCCGCTGTACGCGGCGGTGTTCGGCGCGGCGGCGGTGCGCGCGCTGTGGAGCGCCCGCAGCAGCCCGCACCATCTGCACCACCTGGTGGGGGCCGCGGCGATGGTCTACATGGCGGTCGTGATGGCGGCCTCCCCCGGCGGCCACCACCACGGCGGCTCCGGAGTCCCGCTGCTGACCGGGGTGCTGCTGCTCTACTTCACCGGTTACGTCCTGCTGGCCGGGGCACGGCTGGTGCCCGGCGCGGTGGCGGCCGCCGGAGCCGGGGCGGCCGGCTGGGGCGACCGGCCCGAACTGGCGCGCGCGTGCCGCTTGTCGATGGGGATCGGCATGGTGGCGATGCTGCTGACACTGTGAGGAAGTGACGGCTCTCGCGCCCCAAACGTTGCTTGCGTCACTTTGGCGCAATGGGCGGTATCCCTGTGCGGTTTCCCGCTCATAGGGTGCTGGCCATGATGGTCCCTGTGGCACTGCTGCTGCTCGGCGCCCTGACCGGCGTCGTCGGCCCGCGGCTGCTCGCCCGCGCCGACTGGACGGAACGGGAGCCGGTGGTCGCCCTGTGGGTGTGGCAGTGCGTGGTGGCGGCCGTGCTGCTGTGCTGCGCGCTGTCGATGACGCTGAGCGCGGCGGCGGCCTGGCAGGTGGTGCGAGGGCACCTGTTCGCGACCGCCCCGCACGGGGTGGCGGACGCCTATCCGCTCGGTACGACCGGGCCGTGGGCAGCGGCGACCGCGGTGGCCCTCGCCTGTGCGGGGCTGTGGAGCGGGGCGATGCTGCTGCGCGAAGTGCTGCGGGCCAGGGCCCGGCGGCGCCGTCGGCGGGCCGAACTCCTGGTGGAGGCACCGCTGTTGCCCGGCGAGGAACCGGCCGGCGGCCGGCTCGTCGTCCTCGAGGGCGAGCGCGCCGACGCCTGGTGGCTGTCCGGCCCGGCGCCTCGACTCGTCGTCACGACAGCCGCGTTGCGGCGGCTGAAGGGTCGCAGGCTGGACGCGGTGCTCGCCCATGAACAGGGGCACGCACAGGCCCGGCACGACTGGCTGCTGCACTGCTCGGCCGCGCTGGCGGACGGGTTCCCGCAGGTCCCGGTGTTCGCCGCGTTTCGCGAGGAGATGCACCGCCTGGTCGAACTGGCCGCCGACGACATGGCCTCCCGGCGGCACGGCCGCCTCACCACCGCGCTCGCCCTGGTCGAACTGAACGAGGACCGGGGCGTGTTCGGCCCCGGACCCCACCCGCACGCCCATGTCCCGCAACGCGTCCACCGGTTGCTCACCGCCCCCGACCGGCTCCCCGCCCGGCACCGGTTGCGGCTGACCGCGACGGCCACCCTGGTGCCGGTGATCCCCGTGCTGGTGGCGCTCGTACCGGGCCTGCGTGCGCTCGGGTAAAGCGTCGTCCCGCAGGAGAATTGGCCTTCGGGCAATGATTCGGCAAAGATCACGCCATGCCACCCGCACCCGGCGACCGTCCCGCCCCGCTTCTCGCGACCGCCGTTCTGGCCCTGTCCTCGGCGCTGCTGCTCGCCCTCGTCGCCGGCGAGTGGCCGCCGCTGGTCGCGGTCGACGAGAGCATCGCCGGCACCACCCACCGCTGGGCCGTGGCGGACCGGGACACCACCCATGTGCTGCGCATCCTCGCGGACTGGGTCTGGGACCCGCTGACCATGCGCCTGCTCTGCGCGGCCGTCGCGGTGTGGCTGGTGTGGCGGCACTCGGCCTGGTGGACCGCGCTGTGGCTGGCCCTGACCTGCGCGCTGGGCACGGTCGCCCAGCAGTCCCTCAAGGCCGCCGTCGGCCGCCCGCGCCCGCAGTGGCCGGACCCGGTCGACTCGGCGCACTACGCCGCGTTCCCCTCCGGTCACACGATGACCGCGACGGTGGTCTGCGGTCTGCTGCTGTGGCTGCTGCACCGCTGCGGCACCGGCCGTGCGGTGTGGCGTACGGCGCTGGTGGTGGCCTGGGTGTCGGTCACCGGCGTCGGTGTGGCCCGGGTCTGGCTCGGTGTGCACTGGCCCTCGGACGTGCTCGGCGGCTGGCTGCTCGGCGCCCTGGTGGTGGCCCTGGCGGTGCTGGCGTACGAGTGGGAGCGCGGCGGCCGGGGGCGTGCGTAGCCGCCGCCGTCGGTAGAGTCCGGCGCATGACTGCCGTGCTCTTCGACTTCTCCGGAACCCTCTTCCGTATCGAGTCCACCGAATCCTGGCTGCGGGCCGTGCTCGCCACAGCCCACATCGGTTGTCCAGAAGAGGAGTTGCTGGGCGCCGCCCGGGCGCTGGAGGAGGCCGGGGCACAGCCCGGCGGGGCGAACCCGGTCGCGCTGCCCGAGGAACTGGCCGGGATGTGGGCGGTACGGGACGAGAGCGCGCAACTGCACCGGGCCGCCTACACCGGCCTGTCCCGGCGGGTGAAGCTGCCGGATGCGGCCCTGCACGACGCGCTCTACGAGCGGCACATGACACCGGCGGCCTGGACACCGTACCCGGACACCGAGGAGGTGCTGCGCACGCTGCGTGCGCACGGCGTCGCCATCGGCGTGATCAGCAACATCGGCTGGGACCTGCGCCCGGTCTTCCGCGCGCACGGGCTCGACGCGTACGTGGACGCGTACGTGCTGTCCTGCGAGCACGGGATCCAGAAGCCGGACCCGCGCCTCTTCACGGTCGCCCTGGAGGCTCTCGGGGCCGAGCCCGCCGGGACGGTGATGGTCGGGGACAGCAGGCACGCCGACGGCGGGGCGGCGGTGCTCGGGTGCCGCGTGCACTTCGTGGACCATCTGCCGGTGGACGAGCGGCCGGACGCGCTGCTGCCGGTCCTCGATCTGGTGGGCGTGGCCCGCCGACCGGCCACGCCCACACAGGCCTGACCTGCCGCGCGTCCGCCCGAGACGCTCCCCCGTGTCGCCCCGGACGGACGGCAGCCCTGACCCGGCGCCGCGCAGTGCGGCGCCCGCCGCGTCGATTATAGTTGGCTGGCAGCCAGTCAACGCAGGAGTTCCAGGATGTCCCCGCGCAGCGCATCGGTCAATGAAGAGTTGCGCAGGCGTTCCCGGGAGCGGCTGCTGCAGGCCGCGGTCGAGCTGGTCGACGAGCACGGCTTCGAGGCCACCACGCTGGGCGACATCGCCGACCGGGCGGGGTCGGCGCGCGGGCTGGTGTCGTACTACTTCCCCGGCAAGCGGCAGCTGGTCCAGTCCGCCGTGCACCGGCTGATGCACCGCACGCTGGAGGAGGCGCTGGAGCACGAGCCGCACACCGAGGACGGCCGGGAACGGCTGGCGCGGGCCATTGACGCGATCCTGGGCCTCGCCCGCGAGCGCCCCGTGCTGATGCGCCAGCACATGGCGGGGCTGCTCCAGGCCGAGGGGTTCGTGCAGTGTCCCGAGCAGCGCCGGTTGTCGGAACTGCTCGGCGACACCGTCGCCCGGTACGGCTCGCAGAACGTCACGACCGACTACCCGATGCTGCGGGCCCTGCTGATGGGAGCCGTGTACGCGGCGCTGGTCCCGGGCGTGCCGATGCCCGTACCGGTCCTGCGGGCGGAGCTGTTCGCACGCTACGGTCTCGACCGGGAACTGGGCCTCCCCCAGGATTCCGCGCCGGTGGCCGGGCAGCAGGACCTGTCCAGGTTCTTCGCCACGGAGGACCGGACGGATCGCCGACAGCCGTAGCCCGAACTCCGCGTGACGCCACGTCAGGACGGCACCTCACGGGCCCCCGCTCCGCCGCCGCGACCGGCCCGCGAAGGACACCCAGAGCGATGACGTCATCACACTCCGCGCACGGCGACCCGCGTTCGCTTCACCCCTGCGGCCCCTGTCGAGGTCGCCGGGCCGGTGGGATGCTGGAATCACCAGCCCCTCGGGCAAGGAGTCTCCTCGTGTTGCGTGTCGCCGTCGTCGGCTCCGGGCCGAGCGGGTGCTACACCGCCCAGAACCTCGTCCAGCTCGACTCCACGGTGTGTGTGGACGTCCTGGACCGGCTCCCCTGCCCGTTCGGGCTGGTGCGGTACGGGGTCGCCCCGGACCACGAGAAGATCAAGTCGCTGCAGGGCAACCTGCGCACCGTTCTGGAGCACGAGCGGGTGCGGTTCCTCGGCGGGGTGCGGGTCGGCGGGCCGGGCGGGCTGCCGGTGGAGCGGCTGCGGGAGCTCTACCACGCGGTGGTGTACTGCGTCGGGGCGGCCACCGACCGGCGACTCGGGATCCCAGGCGAGGAGCTGCCGGGCAGCTGGTCGGCGACCGAGTTCGTGTCCTGGTACAGCGCTCATCCGGACGCCGTCGACGCCGGGTTCGTACGCGACGCCCGGTCGGCGGTGGTCATCGGGGTCGGCAATGTCGCGGTCGACGTGGCGCGGATGCTGGTCCGGGGCGCGGCGGAGCTGAGCGCGACGGACATGCCGCAGGCGGCCCTGACGGCGCTGGCGCGAAGCCGGATGAGGGAGGTCCATGTGGTGGGCAGGCGGGGCCCCTCGCAGGCCCGGTTCACCACCAAGGAGCTGCGCGAGCTCGGCGGCTTGCCGGACACCGACGTCACGGTGGAGCAGGGTGAGTTGGCCCTCGACCCGGACTGCGCCGATCCGTCGGCGCTGCCCGCCGCCCAGCGCCGCAACGTGGAGGTGCTGCGCGGCTGGGGCGAGAGCGGCGGCCGGACCGGTGACCGCCGCATCCGGTTGCGCTTCTTCCTGCGCCCGGTCGAAGTGCTCGACGACGGCGGCCGGGTGGGCGGGGTGCTCTTCGAGCGCACCGAGCCGGACGGGCTCGGCGGCGTACGGGGCACCGGCCGGTACGAGACCGTCGAGGCCCAGTTGGTGCTGCGTTCGGTGGGATATCGCGGAGTGCCGCTGGACGGGCTCCCGTTCGACGAGGAGAGCGGCACCGTGCCCCACGAAGGGGGCCGCGTCCTGCACAGCTGCTTCGGCGTGTCCGGTGACTACGTGGCGGGCTGGATCAAGCGGGGGCCGACCGGTGTCATCGGCACCAACCGGCCCGACGCCAAGGAGACGGTGACGTCCCTGCTGGCGGACGCACCCATGCTGCTGCGCCGGGAGGTGGCGCTCGATCCGGTCGCCGCGCTGCGCTCGGAGGGCATCGAGCCGGTCGAGTGGACGGGGTGGCAGGCGATCGAGCAGGCCGAGGCGGCACTCGGCGCCCGGCTGGGACGGAGTGTGGTCAAGCTGGCGGACTGGGACTCCCTGCTGGCGGCGGCGCGGACGGGCTCACGGCAGGCAGCGGTGCGGACGGAACCGTAGCGGAGTCGATCGCGTCCCGGCGGGCATGACCTCGTCCGCGATCAACTCCGCGACCTGCCCCAGGACGATGGCGTCGACGGGGTCCACCCGAGCGCACTTCCCAGCCGGTGCGCAGCTCATCGTGAATGGCCGGGAGCGTCCTCCGGCTGCGGGTTCGTCCGCATGCAGCGGCGTCCTCGCAGCGCAGGCCGACGGGCAAGCAGCGCCTGGAGCGGTGCCCGGGTCAGGAGTTCGTGGCGAACAGGCGTGAGGGTACCGCCGCGGCCAGCGCGCCGTACCCCGTCGGGTTGAGGTGCAGCCAGTCGCCGACCTGGAGGTCGGCGCGCAGTCGGCCGGGATCGGCCGGGTCGCGTACCACCCGGTCGGAGTCGAGCACCGCGTCGAAGTGGCCGGGTTCCCTGATCCAGGCGTTGACACGCTGCCGGGCCGTCTCCCGCACGCCCGCTCCGTCGTCGTACGCGTTGCCGCCGAAGGGCAGCAGGGTGGCACCGTAGACCCGGATGCCCTGGGCGTGGGCGCGAACCACGATCTGCTGGTAGGCGGCGACCAGGTCGTCGGCGACGGTTCGCTGGGCCTGCGGGGTGGCGGCGGCGGTGCCGATGTCGTTGACGCCCTCGAAGACGATCAGCCAGGAGACCCCGGTGCTGGACAGGACGTCACGGTCGAGGCGGGCCAGGACGTTGGGGCCGAGTCCGTCGTTGAGGACCCGGTTGCCACCCGCCGCCTGGTTGATCACCGCGATGTGCGAGGTGGCGGGGCGGGACCGGAGCCGGTCGTAGAACTGGTCGGGCCAGCGGTCGTTGCCGTTGGTGGTGGAACCCCGCCCGTCCGTGAGGGAGTCGCCGACGACCGCCACGGCACGGGTCGCGGCCGGCGTCCGCACTTCGACGCCGCTCAGCAGGTACCAGTGGTCGACCGGCGTGGCACCGGTGAGGTCCGGGTCCCGGACGTGGTCGCCGCCGAGGAGGTACGACGTGGTGCGCGATCCGGGGTGCGAGGTGAGCGCGTGGTCGGGCTGGCCCTGCGCAGTGTACGCCGTGACGGTGAGTTCGGTGCCGGGGTCCACTTCCAGGTCCACGGGATCGGAGACGACCTGGGCGCCGACGGGTACCACGGTGGCTGCGCGCCCGGAGAAGGTGACGGGCTGGACGCTGCCGGGGACGACGGCGCTGACGCCGGCCCGTCCGCCCTCGGGGAGCGCCACGGTCACCGCGGTGAGCGGGAGCGGGGTGTCGCCGTAGGCGTTGGAGAAGCGCAGCCGCAGCCGGTGCCCGCCGGTGGTCACCCGGACGGTCTGCCGCAGGGTGGTGTCGGCCAGGACCGACGTCTCCCCAGTGAAGGGCGCGGGCGGCAGATTGCCGACCTCGGTCAGCTGGGGCATCGCGGTCCAGGTGGTCACCCAGTGGTCGGCCCGGGCCGTGCCCGTGGTCACCTGACGGGGACCGCGGGCCAGCGCGGTGACGGCGGTGACGGTCACCACCAGGGCGAGGGCGAGGACACAGGCGCTGAGGAGCGTGGCGAGCGGCGTTCTGCTGGGCTGCGGCTTCACGGGGGCCTTCCTGACGAGGGGTGACGAGGCCGTCAACTGACCGTGCAGGTGGTGCCGTTGAGCGTGTACGCGGCCGGAGCCGCACTGTTGCCGACATGGCTCGCCTGGTAGCCGATGCGCACGCTCGTACCGGGCGCGACCGTGGCGTCGTACGACACGTTGGTGGCCGTCACCGCTCCCGAGGCGGGGCTGTACGTGGCGTTCCAGCCGTTGGTGATGGTCTGCCCGTCGGGGAGGGTGAAGCCGAGCCGCCAGCCGTTCACGGTCGACGTCCCGGTGTTGGTGATGACCACGGAGGCGGTCAGACCGGTGTTCCAGGCGCTGGTGGTGACGGTCACCCGGCAGGCGCCGGCGGGTGGCTGGGGTGCGGTGCCGCCGTTGTCGAGGCCGAAGAAGGTGAGGGCGCGGGCGGCCATGCCGTAGCTGTAGAGGTTGTGACCGACGCCCTGGAGGCTGATCGCCTCGACGGGGGCCTGGTCACCGGCGGCGCCGTAGCGGGTGCGGGTCCAGCCGGCGACGGGGCTGTCGGTGGCGGCCGGTGTCCGGCTGACTCCGAGGACGTCGGTCCACTGCTTGATCTCCTCGCCGAAGTTCGGGTAGGCGAGGGTGGTGTCGTCGGTGCCGTGCCAGAGCTGCACGCGCGGCCGTCGGCCGGTGTACCCGGGGTCGGCGGCACGGACGAGGTCGCCCCACTCCTGCGGGGTGTGGGTGACGGTGCCGCCGGAGCAGGCGCTGTTCCACTCGGAGCCGTCGGTGGTGGCGAAGCAGCCGAACGGGACACCGGAGAAGGCGGCGCCCGCCGCGAACACGTCGGGGTAGTCGCCGAGCAGGACGTTGGTCATCATCGCGCCGGAGGAGATGCCGGTGACGAAGATTCTGGCGGTGTCCGCCGCGTACGTGGCGGACACCCAGTCGACCATCGACCTGATGCCGACGGGATCACTGCCCCCGCCCCTGGTGAGCGCCTGCGGCGAGGACACGTCGAAGCACTTGCCGGCGCGGGTCACCGACGGGTACACGACGACGAACCCGTACTGGTCGGCGAGCGAGGCCCACTCGGTGCCGGAGTACATGGCGGAGGCCGAGCCGCCGCACCAGTGCACGGCGACGACGACGGCCGGGTGCGCGGTGACGCTGTTCGGCACGTACACGTACATCTGCAGGTCGCTGGGGTTCGCGCCGAAGCCGGTGACCTCGGTGAGGGCAGCCGCGGGGACGGCCGCCACGGGGACGGCCGCGGTGCGGGCGGCGGCCGGGGGCGCGAAGAGGGCGGCCACCGCGAGGAGCACCAGCGACAGCAGCACCCCCAGCCGGACGCGAAGAGCCGGTCGTGGCCTGGACCATGGAACGTCGGGGGTGACGCCGGGTGTGGGGGGCACGTCGTGGTCCCTTTCTGATCGCGGCTCGGTGCGGCGTCGTGCGGGGAACTCCCGGCATCGTGGCATGGACACGGCCCACCATGGAAGCGCTCCCACGTCACTTTGCGGGGCCCGCGGCGCACTCGGTCGAATACTGCGCCAGGCGTTGACTAGAAAGCGCTTTCACCCTACGTTCCGTTCAGCACGCTGACCGACGGAATCCGCGGCGACCCTGTCCGCACGGGTGTCAGACCGATGTGTTCATGGATGAATCCGTCGTTCAGCACAGAGAACCTCGACCCGAAGGGCGCCCCACTAGACCCCCCACCCGAAAGAAGGCATACGGGACATGACTTCACGAGCACGGACCAGTGCGCGCGCACTGCTGGGCGGACTGGCCGCCCTGGGACTCTCGTTTGGCATGATCATGACTGACGGAGCCCGGGCGAACGCGGCCACCTGGCCCACCGCGAGCGGCAGCCAGGCGGTCACGGCGACCATCAAGCTGTCGGGCACGAAGGACTACGGGATGCTGCGTCTGTACGGCAGCGGCGCCCTGGGCACCGGCGGCCAGAGCGAGGACCAGGACCCGATCCTCGACCTGGCGGCCGGCACGGTCCTGAAGAACGTCATCATCGGCGCACCCGCCGCGGACGGGATCCACTGCGAGGGCAGCTGCACGCTGCAGAACGTGTGGTGGGAGGACGTCGGCGAGGACGCGGCGACGTTCAAGGGCTCCTCGTCGTCCAACGTGTACACCGTCTCCGGCGGTGGCGCGAAGGAGGCCAGCGACAAGGTGTTCCAGTTCAACGGCGCCGGCACCCTCAACGTGTCCAAGTTCGCGGTGCAGAACTTCGGCAAGCTGGTCCGCTCGTGCGGCAACTGCAAGACGCAGTACAAGCGCACGATCAACCTCAACACCATCGAGGCGACCTACAGGGGCAGCGCGCTGGTCGGCATCAACACCAACTACGGTGACAGCGCGACGCTGAAGAACATCACGATCGTCGGGGACAGCAGCAAGAAGATCGTGCCCTGCCAGAAGTACATCGGCAACAACACGGGCGCGGAGCCGCCGACGAACGGGAGCGGGCCGGACGGAACCTACTGCAAGTACGCGAGTTCGGACATCACTTACAAGTGAGAGCCGGGCGGGACGGCCGTCGCCGCTCAGCGGGCGGTGACGGCCCCCGTCGGGGTCCTCGCGTCAGTGGTGGACCGTGGCGCAGGTGAGTTGGGTCTTCCCGTCGGCCGTCGTCACGACGAACGTGCCGCCGCTGAGACCGCCGAGGTCGAACCTGCCCGCACTGTCCGTGGCGACGGTGCCCGCGGAGGACTGCGGGGAGGACCCCGAGTAACTCACCCTCATGTCACCGGGGAAACCCTCGCCCCACAGGTGGTATCTCCCGGCCGAATCCGTTTCGACATGACACGCCGCGAGCGACACGGCGCCCGGCGGGACGGCGGCCCAGGCATGGGCGGCCGTCGCGGGGCTCGCCGCGAGCGCGGGGGCGACCAGGAACGCGAGTGCGGTGAGACGACGAGTTCGGTTCATGATTCAACCTGCTTCGGTGCGACGGATGCGGCCGGGGAGCCGTACCACGGGCCGGGGAGCCGGACGTCACGGGGAACTCGGGCTGCAACCTGCTTCCACCGTATCGTCCGTCATGTCCCGTGGCATCTCGCGGATCAGAGCCGCGCGCGATGCGGGCGGCCAGGACGTGTGCTCAGCCGGTGTGCGTCACCAGGGCGTCGATGATCTCGGGCCAGAGCTGGCGCGGGCGGTCGTGCCCCATGTCGGGGACCAGCAGGAGCTCCGCTCCGGGCACCAGGTCAGCGGTGCGCCGGCCGCCGCTGACGTCGATCAGCGTGTCGTCCAGGCCGTGGATCACCAGGGTCGGCACCCTCAACTGCCTGAGCGCGTCCGCCCGTGAGCCGCTCAGCACCATCGCGCCGAGCTGGCGTCCGATCCCGGCGGGGTGGTACGCGCGGTCGTAACTGGCCGCGGCCAGCTCCCGGAGGACCACGGGATCGCCGTAGCGCTTCGAAGCCCACGCCAGTTCGCGGTCCGCCGCCGCGATGTACCCTTCGCGGTCCGACGGTTTCGGGCTGAGCAGCGCCGCCTGCGCCTCGGGAGTGGACCGGCCGTATGCGCTCTCCCCCGTCGAGGACATCATCGACGTCAGCGTCAGCACCCGCTCCGGCCGGCTGATGGCCATGGTCTGGGCGATCATGCCGCCCATCGAGACGCCGACCACATGGGCCCGTTCGATACCGAGCGCGGTGAGCAGGCCGAGGCCGTCGTCGGCCATGTCCTGCAGACCGTAGGGGACCATGGCGAGGGCGGCGGCCGTGTCCCCCGAGCGCACCGTGGCGATGAACCGGCCGACGTCGACGGGGTGTTCGTCGAACTTGGTGGACAGACCGCTGTCCCGGTTGTCGTAGCGGATCACGTACCGGCCGCGGTCCGCCAGCGCCTGGCAGAAGTCCTCGTGCCAGGCGATCATCTGGGCGCCGAAGCCCATCACGAGCAGTACAGGGGGGTCACCGGGATCGCCGAAGCCTTCGTGGGCGAGGGACACTCCAGGCGACACTTCGGCGATCGGCATACCCGGATCCTGCCAGCCTCCACCGGCAGAACGCACCCGGATTGCCGGAGGGGACCGACGGATGGGCGTGGGGGCCGGTGTCGGTGTTCGGGGAGGGTGGGTGTCGGGCCCGGGTTTCTGATTCGCCGGCGGCCGGGGACTCGGCGGAGTGTGGGGGTGGGGTCGCCTGCGGGTGGCGGTCGTCAGGCGGGCGGGAGGAGCGTCGGCTCTCCCAGTTCCGCCCGGTAGTCCGCGTACGCGGTGCGCAGGCGGTCGCCCGGCCAGTCGGGCGGGAGCAGGTCCGGGGGCAGGACCGGGTCCGTCAGCAGATGCCGGACCACGGCCGCGAAGACCGTCAAGCGGGCCGGCGGGAGGGGGGATTCGGCCGCCCGGACCAGGAGGGCCCGGGCCTTGGCGGACCAGGTCGTCAACGGCCAGAGGGCGGCTGCCAGTTCGGCCGCCGGGCGGGACGGGCGGGACGTGTACGACTCGGCGATCTCCAGGAGGTCGGGCGGCAGGGCCCTCGCCAGGTTCGCCGGGCGCAGCCAGACCCCCTCGCGCAGTTCGGCGAGCCGGAGGGCGGCCAACCGGGTGCGCAGGTCGGCCCGTTCGGCGGGTCCACGGCCCGTGGCCGTGATGACCAGCATCTCCCAGTCGCCGCCCCACGCGCGCGTGCGCGGCCGTACCGCCTCGTCCTGGCGGCCCTGCCGGGCGAGCAGCCGGTCGCTGAGGCGGTAGACGGCGTCCCCGGATCGGCGGAGGTCGCCGGAGGCCGTCATACGGCTGAGGGCGGCCCTGAGCGTCGAGCCGCCGATCCCGAAGGGCTCGACGAGCCGCACCAGGTCCTTCACCGGCAGCTCCGGGGGGTGCATGCCCAGCAGCAGGCTCAGCACGACCGACCGGGCGGACAGGGGCCTCGGGTCGACGTCGGCGGGCTCGGCGGACACGTTCATGTGCATGGTCACGTACTGTACGGGCGGGATGGATACTGCATCATTGCTGCGATCGCAGAATGAGTGCAACATGAAGCCATGGACTCCTCTGCCGCGCTTCCGCAGCCACACCCCACCGCCACCCACGACGTGACCAACCAGGCGCCGCCGCTCGCTCCCTACGACGCCTCCGACGACCCGGTCCTGCTCGAAGGGCTGCGCCGGGAGGGTGCCGGGTGGGCCGAGGAGGGGATCCGGCGGCTCGGGGCACGCGCCGGGAGCGCCAAGGCCCAGGAGTGGGGCGAACTGGCCAACCGGTACGAGCCGGAGCTGCGCACCCACGACCGGTACGGCCACCGGATCGACGAGGTCGACTTCCACCCCGCCTGGCACCACCTGATGCGGGTGGCGGTGGCCGAGGGGCTGGCGGGGGCGGCCTGGGCGGACGACCGGCCCGGCGCCCACGTCGCGCGGACCGCGGGCGGCCTGGTGTGGGGACACACCGAATCCGGCCATGGTTGTCCGACGTCGATGACCTACGCCGCCGTTCCCGCGCTGCGCGCGCAGCCGGAGCTGGCCAAGGTGTACGAACCGCTGCTGACCAGCAGGGTCTACGAGCCCGGGCTGCGGGTGCCGACGGACAAGCCCGGGCTGCTCGCGGGGATGGGCATGACCGAGAAACAGGGGGGTTCGGACGTACGGACGAACACCACGACGGCCGCCCCCACCGCCGAGCCCGGCGTCTACACGCTGCGCGGCCACAAGTGGTTCACCTCGGCCCCGATGTGCGACGTCTTCCTGGTGCTGGCGCAGGCCCCGGGCGGACTGTCGTGCTTCCTGGTGCCGCGGGTGCTGCCGGACGGGAGCCGCAACACGTTCCGCATCCAGCGGCTGAAGGACAAGCTGGGCAACCGGTCGAACGCCTCCTCGGAGCCCGAGTTCGACGCGACCGTGGCCTGGCTGGTCGGCCCGGAGGGGCGGGGGGTGAAGACCATCATCGAGATGGTCAACTGCACCCGTCTGGACTGCGTGATGAACTCGGCGACCCTGATGCGCAAGACGCTGGTCGAGGCCGGTCACCATGTGCGGCACCGCCGCGCGTTCGGCGCACGGCTCGTCGACCAGCCGCTGATGCGCAACGTGCTGGCCGACCTGGCGCTGGAGTCGGAGGCCGCGACCACGCTGACACTGCGTCTCGCGGGGGCCGCGGACCGGGCCGTGCGCGGGGACGAGCAGGAACGGGCGTTCCGCCGGATCGCAACCGCCGTCGGCAAGTACTGGGTCACCAAGCGCGGCCCGGCCTTCACGGCGGAGGCCCTGGAGTGCCTGGGCGGCAACGGGTACGTCGAGGACTCCGGCATGCCCCGGCACTACCGGGAGGCTCCGCTGCTGTCGATCTGGGAGGGCTCCGGGAACGTCAACGCGCTCGACGTGCTGCGGGCGCTCTCCCGCGAACCCGGCGCCGCCGACGCCTTCTTCGGCGAACTCGCGCACGCGCGCGGGGCGGACGCCCGGCTGGACGCCGCAGTCGCCCGGCTGAAGGCCGAATCGGCGGAGACCGGTCAGCTGGGCGCCCGCCGCCTGGTCGAGCGGATGGCGCTGGCCCTGCAGGCGTCGCTGCTGGTCCGGTACGCCCCCGTGGCCGTCGCCGACGCCTTCTGTGCGAGCCGGCTCGGCGGCGACTGGGGACACGCGTTCGGCACTCTGCCCGCCGGGGCCGGGCTCGACCCGATCCTGGAACGGGCGCTGCCTGGTGCGAACTGACCCCTCCGGGTGTGCCGATGGCCGGTGACCGCCGACGGATCGCACACAGTCGCCGCCCGATTCCGCATTGTTGTCAGTGCCGTGGTGCAGACTCCGGAACAGGTGGTACTCGCCTGGGGAGGACAACGTGTTCACGGGGATCGACGAGGTCGACTGGACTTCGCTGCGGCACGCCCACGGCAGCGCGGCGGACGTGCCCGGCCTGCTGCGCCGACTGGCCTCGGCGGACGCGGCCGAACGGGAGGCCGCGCTCGACGGGTTGTACGGCTCGGTGCACCACCAGGGGAACGTGTACGACTCGACGCTCGCCTGCGTCCCGTTCCTGTGCACGCTCGCCGCCCGCGCGGAGGTGCGGGACCGGGGCGCCATAGTGGAACTGCTGGTCAGCATCGGCACGCAGAGCGCCGGCAGCCGGGCCCGGGACGCCGTACGCGCGCGTGCCGAGGTGTTCGTGCCGCTCACCGACGATCCGTGCCCCTGGGTGCGGCGGGCGGCGGCCGACGCGCTGGTCCGGTTCCTGGACGAACCGGCTCGGGTACTGGAGCTGCTCGGCCGGCGGATCAGGTCCGAGAACGACGAACAGGTGCTGCGGGCGCTGGCCGAGGCCCTCGGCCAGTTCGTGCTGCGCCATCCGGCGCGGGCGGCCGGGGCGTTGGACCTGCTGGCCGCGCAGAGCGAACCGCCCCACACCCCGGCGACACGGCTCGCCGCACTGGGGCAGCTGGCGCTCCGCGCGCCGGAGCGGCTGCCCGCCGACGCGGTCCCGACAGCGGTCCGGCTGTTACGGGAGCGGACCGAGCGCAGGTCGTCCGGTACGGACCCGGCGGAGACGGACACGCTCGTCGGCCGGATACGGCGGCTGCGGCCGTCGGACGAGGAGGGCTCGTCCCTGCTGCGCACCCTGCACCGGGCCCTGGACGACCGGGTGGCCGACCGGATCGACCTGCTCGTGGGCCAGTTGAGCAGCCCGGGGGCGATGGACCGGTGCAACGCGGTGCGGATGTCGGCCGGGCTGTTCCGCGAGTGGCGGGCGGACTTCACGGCTCCCGTCTCCCTGATCGGCGCTCAACTGTGTTCCGGCGAGGACCAGTTGCGGGACGCGGCCGTCTCGGTGCTCGCCGAGCTCTTCGGGCTGGCCGCGCCCGCGGCCGACGAGCTGCACACGCTGGTGACCGTACGGCCCGATCTTTGGGTGCGTACCTGGGAGCGTGGCAGACCCTCGCTGGGCGGCCCCCTCAAGGCCCTGGCCAGAAGCGGCGATCCGCGCGCCGTGCCGATCCTGGCCCAGTTACTGGCCGGGCCGGTGGTGCCCGCCGGTCTGGGCTTCGAGGTGGTTCACCTGGGCCGGGCGGCCGCTCCGCTCGCCCCGGCGCTGCGGCACCGGCTCGGCCGGGTCCCGCTGGACTCGCCGGACGCCGCCGAGTCGGTCGCCCCGCTGCTGGCGGCGGTCACCGCGCTGGCGGACACCGCGGCGGTGCCCGAGGTGCTGCGGCTGCTGCGCGGCGCACCGGACGGGCTGGGGGCGCGGGAGGCCCTGGTCGGGCAGGCGGTGCGGGCGCTGGACGCGCTGGGGAGCGCCGCGCGGGCGGCGGTGCCGGTGCTGCGCGGACTGCTCGGCACCCGGCACGCGGCGCAGGCCGCGGGGGCCCTGTGGGCGGCGGAAGGCGAAGCGGATGCCGTACTGCCGGTGTTGTTGCGGGAGTTGACGCTCGGCCGCGGTCGCGGTGTCAGGACCGCTGCCGAGCAGCTGGGCCGGTTGGGCCCCGCTGCCCGGGACGCGCTGCCCGCGCTGCGTGCGCTGGCCACGTCCGGTCGGGTGTGGGAGCGAACGGGGGCGGCACGGGCCCTGTGGCGGATCGGCGGGGATCCGGAACCGGTGCTGCCGGTGTTCCGGGCCGCCTGGTCGGAGAACCCGTACACACGCTGCACGATCGCCGAGTGCCTGGCGGCGATGGGCACGGCCGGCACCCCGCTGCACGACCTGGTGACGGCCGAACTCGCCACCGCGCGGCGGCACACGGCACGGCCGGGCGGCTACGGAAGTCACGACATCGCCCAGGACGAGCAACTGCTCGCCCACTGCCGGAAGGCACTGAGCCCCTGACAGGGGGCGTCGGCGGCGCGTGGGCCTCAGCCGGTCATCCGGCCCCACTGCGGTCCGAGCCGCGACCACTCGGCGTCCCAGCGGTCCATCCGCCGCCGCTCCAGCCTGCCCCGCGCGACCAGTCCGGCGACGAACGGCACGGCCGCCGCGCTCAGCCCGACCAGGCTGCCGATCAGCGCGGAGCGCAGGTGTGCCTCGGAGGCGGTGGCGGGCCGGGTGACGAGGTGGCCCTGCGGATCCGTCCAGACGGTCACCGGGGTGCCGGCCTTGCTGCCCGCCGGGACGCGGGCCTGGCCGGTGTGCACGGAGCCGTTGTCGACGGTCCAGCCCACTCTCGCCCAGACCCGTTCACCGCCGGAGGATCCGGACTCGGACTCGGACCCGGTTCTGCCGGGGGCCTGCTCCACGACATGGGCCACGACCGGGTGCCATTCGACGCGCTCGCGGGCCAGGCCGCCCTCCACCGACCGGGCCGCCGCCAGCCCCGCGAGCACCCCGGCCAGGAGAGTGAACAGCCAGGCGCCGAGCAGCACCCAGGCCTCCAGCGTGTCGGCGCGGCGCTTCAGCGGATTGCGCCGCCAGCGCCACAGCCAGACCTTCGGACCACGGAACGCCTTCAAGGGCATCCTCCTCACGCGCGCACGGACAGCCCGGACCGCCCTCCCATACGGCAGAGGCCGCCTTGTTGCTCACGGCTGCTCACGGCGAACCTCCGAGTCGACGGTCGCACGACTGGCCCCGCTCGCGCAGGCATCTTCCACAACGCGTTCCGCCGAGCTGTTCGACCGGCCGACACGACGGCTCTGACCTGCGACGACACGCTCCCGCGAGTGACTGTCAGTGGTGGGGTGCAGACTGGCCGACATCTGAGGGCTGGCTGTGACAAGGACGTCATGGAGGTGATCGGCATGACCGAGGTACTGCTCGCCGTGGGCACCCGCAAAGGTCTGTTCCTGGGTCGGCGGCGAGGTGGCACCTGGGACTTCGACGAGAGTCCCTACTTCAACGCGCAGGCGATCTACTCGGTCGCCATCGACAACCGGGGCGGCCGGACCCGGCTGCTGGCGGGGGGTGACAGCGCGCACTGGGGGCCTTCGGTCTTCCACTCCGACGACCTGGGCCGCACCTGGACCGAACCGGCCCGGCCCGCCGTGCGGTTCCCCAAGGACACCAACGCCTCCCTGGAGCGGGTGTGGCAGCTGCACCCGGCCGCCGCCGAGCCGGACGTGGTGTACGCGGGCACGGAACCGGCCGCGCTGTACCGGTCCGAGGACCGCGGGGAGAGCTTCGACCTGGTCCGGCCGCTGTGGGAGCACCCGACGCGTGACAAGTGGGTGCCGGGCGGCGGCGGTGAGGGACTGCACACGGTGCTCACCGACCGCCGGGACCCGAAGGCGGTGACGGTCGCCGTCTCGACGGCGGGCGTGTTCCGCACCACCGACGGCGGGGCGAGCTGGGTGCCGTCCAACTCCGGTGTCTCCGCGGTGTTCCTGCCCGATCCCGACCCGGAGTTCGGACAGTGCGTGCACAAGATCGCCCAGGACGCGGGCAGCCCGGACCGGCTGTATCTGCAGAACCACTGGGGGGTGTACCGGAGCGACGACGCCGGCGCGCACTGGACGGACATCGGTGCGGGCCTGCCCTCCACCTTCGGCTTCGCGGCCGCCGCCCACCCGCACCGCGCGGGGACGGCGTACGTCTTCCCGATCAACGCGGACGCCGACCGGGTGCCCGCCCGGCGCCGCTGCCGGGTCTTCCGCACGGCCGACGCGGGCAGCACCTGGGAGCCGCTGTCGGCGGGACTGCCCACCGGCGACCACTACGGCACGGTACTGCGCGACGCGCTCTGCACGGACGACGCGGACCCGGCCGGGGTGTACTTCGGCAATCGCAATGGCGAGGTGTTCGCGTCGGCCGACGACGGGGACAGCTGGCGGCAGTTGGCCTCCCATCTCCCGGACGTGCTGTGCGTACGGGCCGCGGTGGTCGGCTGAGACCCGTCGCCGGTCATGTCGCCTGTCATGTCGTCAGGGTGGGCCTGCTGCTGAAGTGGGTGACCGGGCGCCGCAGGAGCTCGCCGTCGACGGTGATGTCCACCTCCTCGTTGTAGAAGGCGAGCAGGTCCTTGATCGGACCGACCGCGGGCAGCGGGTCCGGGTAGCTCCAGACGAGGTTCGGCGGCACGTCCGCGTCGCCGCGCCACGACCAGTACTCGGCGGTGCCCTTGTAGGGGCAGCCGGTGTGGTGGTCGGTCGCCGTCAGCAGGTCCAGGCGGACGTCCGCGCGCGGGATGTAGTAGCGCGTGGGCAGACCGGTCTCGAAGAGCAGGACCGGCCGGTGGGTGTCGGCGACCACCGTGCCGTCGACCGAGATCTGGACGTGACGGCTGCTCACGATGGCGTCCACCCGTTTGTGCGGGTCACGGGGGTGGATGAAGATCTCTTCCTCCTCCTCGTACCAGTGGTCGAGCCCCTTGCCGCTGCGCCGGGACCACTCGAAGGCGATGTGGTCGGACAGGTCGGCGGCGGGGAAGGTCCAGGCGGCGTTCTCCAGCAGCTCGCCGTCGAGGTCCCGCATCAAAGCCCGCGCGGACGTCCGCTTCCGCGACCCCCGGCGGGTGAAGGACGAC
>NZ_JBEYFC010000034.1:0-32658 GCF_040634175.1 Streptomyces sp. NPDC007162 | reverse complement strand
GTAACGGAACGAAGAAGCGTGGCTGAGGTCAGTGGTGGGTTGCTGGAAGCACACGTGACGGGTACTCGTTCGGCGTCCCCGCCGCCGTGGTTGACTTTCGGTGGCTCAGGTCAGGGCTCGTTCCAACTTGATCAGACTGGGAACGGCGCAGCCGTGACGCCTGCCGACTCGTACACAGGGTGCCGAGTGACGGAGCAGCCATCTGACACGGGTCTGTCAAGCTACAGCCCGAGCATCGCCGGGACCGGCAAGATCCTTGTGCCGGCCAGCCTGCTGGCCCCGCGGACGTCTGTGGCGCAGGGGCGGGGACACGCGCCGTTCCGCCGCCTCGGTCTCTTGTGACCCGACGCGCTCCCCCAGTTGCTGTGGTGGCTAGTTGAAGGTCAGCCCCTACCTCAAGATCCGATGAGGACATATCCTTCTGCTCCATAACTCAACCAAGCCAAGCGCCAGTTGACCGGAGCCCGTGGGGGGATACATGCCGTCGCATGTGGCGTATGAACAGGCCGTCCGTACAGCAGTGTCGGAGTTCGGGCGGGCAGTGAAGCCCAAGTTGCGAGGGGCTGGCTGGCCCGAGGATCAACTCCGCGGCCCACTAGAGAATCTGTTCGGATCTGTAGCTGCGGCTTTGGGTCTGACTATCACAATGACGGGCGAAGTCCCGCTGGTCGATATTGACGCTAGGCCCGACTACGCGGTTACGGTTGCCGGAGCGCTGGTCGGCCACGTCGAGTTGAAGCGACCCGGCATTGGGGCTGACCCGACATCCTTCTCTGGCCGCAACACTGCTCAGTGGGAAAAGCTTCGTCTGCTACCGAACGTTCTCTATGCCGATGGAAATGAATGGGGTCTGTACCGGAATGGGAACCGCGTCGGCGATCTGGCCTATGTAACCGGCTCAGTCAAGACGGCTGGTGGCCGCCTTGCCCCCCAGGACTCCGGACTGGCCAGAGTTCTGCATGACTTCTTAACATGGCAGCCACAACCTCCACGCACCGTTCATCAGTTGGTTCGAGCAGTCGCGGGCTTGTGCCAACTTCTTAGGGAGGAGGTACAGCAAGCCCTAAATCTTGAGAAGTCTGGTCAGCGTACCGAAATGTTCACGGTCCTAGCAGAGGACTGGAGACGCCTCCTTTTCCCGGAAGCCAACGATGAAGAGTTCGCCGATCAATATGCGCAGACGGTTGTCTTCGCCTTGCTGCTTGCTAGGGTCGAGGGGATCGTCTTCGACGGCGATAGCATGCACGGAATCGCTACAAAACTCGGCAAAAAGCACTCTCTGATGGGTAAGGCTCTCGGAGTCCTCACCGATGAATCACTGGGAGGCCTGTCTACCACTCTGCACACTCTTCTACGGGTTATCGGACCAGTTAACTGGTCTTTGCTTGATGACGGATCTGGTGACGCATATCTGCGTCTGTACGAAGACTTTCTGCAAGTTTATGATCCAAAACTACGCGAGCGCACAGGCTCTTACTACACACCCAATGGGGTAGTGGCTTCGATGACTCAGCTCACCGAAGCCATTTTGAAGAAGCGCCTCGGAATCACAGCCGGATTCGCTTCGCCCGATGTCGTCGTTGTCGATCCCGCGATGGGCGCTGGAACTTTTCTTCTGAGCGTTCTAGAGCGTGCTGCCGCAGTGATTGAGGAGGATGAGGGGAGTGGAGCGGTAGGGCCTCGATTGCGCGAGATGGTTGGTAATCGGCTGGTCGGCTTCGAGATCCAAACCGGACCATATGCTGTCGCCGAGTTGCGTATGCATGCCACTCTGAAAGAGCATCGGTCCGCAGCACCATCGAGCGGCTTGCGGTTGTATGTCGCCGATACCCTTGAGAATCCTAAGGATGACTTCGGATGGCTACCGCACACCTACGCCTCGATTGCGGAATCGAGGAAGCAAGCGAATAGCGTCAAGCGCAACGAGCGAGTCATGGTGGTGATAGGTAACCCACCATACGACGAGGTTAAGAAAGGCGCAGGCAAGTGGGTAGAGTCGGGAGACCCCTCGGCCGGCGAGTCAGCCCCCATGGAAGCATTCAAAGCTCCTGGGAATGGCAAATACGAGTCTAAGCTGTCGAATCTCTACGCTTACTTCTGGCGTTGGGCCACATGGAAGGTGTTCGATCACCATGAGGATTCTCCATTTGGTGTAGTAGCGTTCATCACCCCTTCTGCCTGGCTTAAAGGGCAAGCGTTCGCCGGGATGCGTGATTACCTACGCAGGGTCGCCGATGAGGGTTGGATCATAGACGTCTCTCCTGAGCAGCACTGGCCTGACAACTCGACTCGACTCTTCCCTGGAGTCGGACAGCAGTTGTGTATTGCTATCTTCGTGCGCTGGTCTAGGGATCGGGAGAGTCCTGCTCTAGTTAAGCACCTCCAGGTCAATGGGCGACGCGATGAGAAGATCGGGCGGTTGTCGGGACTGACCCTCGATGATCCCGATTGGCGTACGTGCATGGACGGTTGGCAGGATCCTTTTCTGCCGCCAAGGAGCGATGTTTGGCGCTCGAGTCCCGCCTTGGCAGACCTCATGCCATGGTCTTCGAGGGGCGTTACTCCAGGACGGGTTTGGGTGTATGCCCCAGACAGGAAAACGTTGGCCGACCGTTGGCGTCTTTTCCTGGCTGCCGACACTGAAACGCGCCGCACCATGTTCGGTGAAGCGCGTGATCGGAATCTAGACAAGATCGTGGATCCTTTGCCGGGCATCCCTGACCACGGAGACACACCACTAAAAGACGAGAATCGCCCATATATTGAACCGATTCGAGTTGGATACCGCTCTTTTGATCGTCAATGGATAATTCCAGATAACCGACTCATGGTCGTTGCGCGCCCCGATTTGTGGCGCGTACGTAGCGAGCGCCAAGTATTCACCGTCGAGCAGAACGCGAAGGCCATAACGGGCGGACCAGGGCTTGTCTTCACGGCCTTGATACCTGACATGAATTACTATGATGGTCGAGCTGGATGCGCACGCCCACTCTTTCGTGATGCCGCCAGTGTTATACCAAACATAAGTCCGGGGCTACTGGAAGAGCTCAACCGCAGACTCGGATGCATCGTTAGTGCAGAAGATCTGGTGGCCTATATAGCCGCTATCACCTCTCATCCTGCCTATACGTCTCGCTTCCGAGAGGATCTAGAGGTTCCAGGTGCGCGCGTCCCACTGACTCTGGATGCTGTTCTGTGGAAGCGGAGCGTGGAGTTGGGTCGAAGGATCATTTGGCTCCACACGTATGGTGAACGGTTCTTCGACCCGTCATCTGGTCGCCCAAAAGGTGCTCCTAAGCTGCCGCCAAGTGAGCGGCCCCGTTGCGTCGAAGAGATACCGGATGCGGTTGGTGCAATGCCTGAGGCGTTGGACTACGACGAAGACACGGCCAGCCTGCTTATCGGATCTGGGTGTGTTTCTCCTGTCCCACTTGCAGTTCGAAATTACGCAGTATCCGGCATGAACGTGATTGATAAGTGGTTCGGGTACCGCAGGAAAGATCCAGCCGGAAAACGGCGTCTCGTATTGGACTTTGAGGTGTCGACTAGTTGGCTCCCCGAATGGACGACTGAGCTACTTGAGCTACTGAACGTGCTTGGCTTGTTGGTGCGCGAGGAGGGTAATCAGGAAGGCCTGTTGAATGACATCTGCGATAGCGACCTCCTGACTGTTGACATGCTCCAACATGCCGGAGTTCTTCCAGTGCCTGCATCGAGTAAGCGGGCACTGAAGCAGAAAGGTCCTGGCCTTTTGTTCTGACCGGGCAAGGAGCCCGCTTAGAGCGGGACTTTGGCTAGGAGTCGAATCGTAAGACTCACGCGGCGGTGAATCTAATATCAACGACGGTACGGAGGGACAGAATGTGACGTGTCAGCAATGAGACCGGATGGCGGCGAGCGGCGGCACCACAGCCTGCCCGATCCTGCGGTCGCTGACATCCACGGTTGACATCAACGACGCTGGACGCAGGTGTACACGAGCATCCCTGTTCACATACAACAGCGGCAGACCGAGCCGGCGGGGCCGCCCGTTGATCGAACTTCTAAAGCGGTGCTCACCAGGCTCGGCCCTACCGCAGGCGTGCCAAGTAGGGTGCCGCTCGTGAACACTTCTCCTGATCACCTCGACAGCAGAGAAGACCTGGCTGCCTTACATTGGCAGCGCGGCCCGGGACGGTGGGGGTGCAGCGAGGCATACGCGTGCGTGGTCGGTCGGCGCGGCCGCCGTCGTGGCTGACTGTCGTCGGCTGAGGTTCAGGCGGGGCTATCGGCCTTTGAAGGCGCTGGCCGTCACTTGAGTGCCATCGAGTCCGGGCCGTCTCCGGGCCGTCCGAGGCCGCTCGACACTGGCCAATGACGACCAACGACGACCACCAGGCGCACGAGCCCACCGCTCCTGATCAGGGAAAACCCAGCTCCCCAAGATCCCCGGCAAGACCCAGGGCAAGAAGAAGTAACCCAGCCTGCTCAAGCCCCCTGCCTGCGGGTTCTCCGCGAGTAGGGGGCCTGTTGTTGTGATCCGGTCGTCTCTCAGGACATCCGGAAGTCCGGCTCCAGCTGTTCTCTCGTCTCTGCCCGGGCTCCGGCATCGCCGAGGGCCACGACGGCTGCCGTGGCCTCATCCTGAGGGACGCCGTCGAGAATCACGGCGGGAACCTGCTCGTCAGAGTGCACTCACGCCGCGTGTCGGTGGTCCCGGTGTGGATCGGTGGCTGGTCCGGCCATGTGAACGCGTAGGTCGGGTTGCCGCCTTGGGGCAGGCGGGCGTAGCGGAGGAGTTCGCGGACGATGCCCGCGTTGCCCATGGCCCAGCCGGTGCGTGGTTCCAGGTCGGGTGGGGTGGCCCGGTGTTCGTGGTTGGACCAGCGGGCGCCCGCGGTGTCCCGGATCGCGCGGGCGGCCAGGTCGGAGACCAGGGTGCCGGCGAAGTCGTACGGGTCCCGGAGTTCGGCGATCCGGTCGCCGGCCAGGGCGAGGACCCCCGCGGTGCCGCAGCAGCGGCCGTTGTTGTCCCAGAAGCCGGGGTGCAGGCGCCGGGGCAGGCCGGAGTGGGTGATGCTGTGCCAGCAGCGGTCGGCGAGGGTGGCCCAGACCGGGTCGGCCGTGACGTCCCGCAGGAGCCGGAAGACGTGGGCGTCCCCGGCCGGGCCGTGGCACCAGCCGTAGCTGATGCGCGCGGCGGTGCCGGGGCGGTACTGGGGGGTCGAGTGCGGTACGAGGAAGCCCTCCGGTCCGGCCTCGTCGCGTGCGACGACGTCCGCGGCGCCGGCCAGCGCCAGTTCGACCAGATCCGTACGGCCGGTGCCCGCGCCGACCCTGGCCAGCGCCAGGACGATGCCCAGCGTGCCGTGCGACACGTGATGCAGACGGGCGTCGACACCGGGGCGGTAGGCCCACTGGACGCCCGCCGGAGTCTGCTCCGCCGTCCGGAGATACGGCTCCAGGGCGAGGACGGCCAGGTCGGCGTCGCCGGCCAGGAACGCCCCGAGGCCGATCCCCGCGTTGCCGCCTATCAGTTCGAACAGCTCGCCCCACCGGGTGCCGTCGAAGTGTGACCGTACGAGGTCCAGCGCGCGGTCGGCGGCGGCACCGGCGGCCGTGTCGCCCAGCTGTTCGTGAACGGCGCGCAGGGCCAGGGCGATTCCGGTGCGGCCGACGTAGAGGGAGTCGTCGTCGATGGCGTCGACGGAGTCCGCGAGACCGCGGGCGGCGCGCAGCGCGGTGTCGGCGTAGGTGTCGTCGCCGAAGTGCCGCCACGCTTCGAGGAGTACGGGGACGACACCGGCCGTACCGCCGTAGAGCGTCGGGTCGAGCTCGTCGTCCGATGGTTTGGTCGGCCACGCGAGACCCGCTCCGGACGTCTCACGCGCCACCCCGGTGAGCCAGCGGAGCCCGTCCACCGCGAGTCCCTCTGCCTCCCCGGCCTGCCACGCCTCTGGTGTCGTCATGCAGTCACTTTCGCATCCACGAACGGGGGTTCCTCAGGTGAGCCGGCGGCCCGGGGCGGGCGCCGGGCCGTCCAAAAGCTGTCGAACGCGGGCCGGCCGCCCTCGTAGAGTCCGGTCCATGACAACGCGGGACTGGTTCGAGACCGACGACCCGGATGACGAGTTCGAGTTCACCGAGACCGAGCGGGAGTTCGCCTCGGCGCTGAACGGCTACTGCCGGGGCTGGGCGCCGGCCGATGTGTTCGGGGAGGTCGGCCGCCCCGACGGCTGGGGGGCGCTGCTGGCGTCGGTGAGTCTGTCCGACCGGGCGGAGCCGCGGCGGCACCTCGTCGACCTGGGCGTGCACCTGGTCGGCGACCGTGTCCGGGGGGACCGGCTGCACAACCAGCTGTATCAGCTCCCCGACGCGCCCAGCGCATGGGCGCTCGACGCCACGGGGCCGACGGACCGGCTCGCCCGGCTCGCGGCGGACTGGTTCCGCACCGTCCTGGCCAAGCCGATCGTGCTGTACGTGTGGCTCCACGAGGGCTACGCCTACGCCGGTCGCTACGCCTTCGCCGACAGCGGCGAGACGATCAGCCAGAGCTACGCGACCACCGTGGCGCCGCCCGGCCAGGCCGAGGAGCTGATCGCGGCAGGGCACGTACACGGCAGGGGCTGGATCCAGACCGTCGGCCTGCCGACCCCCTCCCTCTACCTGCACATCCGGGGCGACCTCGGGCAGGCCGGTGACCTGCAGGGGGCTCCGGCGGGCGGGAAGCGCGGGCCGCTGCCCGGGCCCTGGTACGAGTGACCTCCCGCCCTCCTCGACGGCTGCACGGAACGCCGGTGCTCACCAGATCGACAGCGGTACCTCGTGGATCTCGTCGGCCGGGTGACCGGTGCGTTCGTGGACGCGCCTGACCGCCTCGGCCGAGGGGCCCTCGGAGAGGCAGTAGACGTTGCCGGAGTCGGGGTCGGCCCAGGCCCGTTCGAAGTGCACGCCCTCGTCCTTCTCGGCGGCCAGGTCGGCCTCGTGGGCCTCCTTGAGCTGGTCGGCGGTGATGCCCTGCATCCCGTGGTGGACGTCCATGAACTGCGGCATGGCTGCCACCTCCTTCACCTTTTACGGGGCAGTTCCATGCTGCGCCCGACCCGCCCACACGGCACGCGCGCCCGCCCCACGCACGGCACGCGAAGGGCCCCGGACCTGAGTCCGGGGCCCTCCGTCGTGTCCGGGTCGTCCGCTCAGCCGCACTGGCACGGGCTGCCCGACTGGCAGCCGCACCCGCAGCCCGAGCCGCACCCGCAGGCGCCGATGACCAGAAGGTTCTTGATCTCGGCGGGCTGGTCCGTCTCGCGTTCTTGCGTGGGGTCGGGCGTGGTGCTGGGGGATTCGGCCATGGATCCCTCCTAGAGGTCCCTAGATTCCCCGGTCCCTGGATTCCCCAGAGGCAGGGCGTGGTGCCTTTGCCCATTCCATGCCCGTTCTGCTGGGCGCATCAACGGCGCACAGTGGCGCTCGCACGCCTGACCCGCACCGCGCGAGCCCCGCCCACCAGGGCGGTCACGCCCCCTCGGCGCCCGTCACCGGCTGGATGTCGGCCTGCAGGTCGTCCGCGTGCTCGCCGGTGACCAGGAAGACGACGCGCTTGGCGACGGCGACCGCGTGGTCGGCGTACCGCTCGTAGTAGCGGCCGAGCAGCGTCACGTCGACGGCCGTCTCGATGCCGTGCTTCCAGCGGTCGTCCAGCAGGTGCGAGAAGAGCGTGCGGTGCAGCAGGTCCATCTCGTCGTCGTCCTGCTCCAGCTGGAGCGCCAGGTCGACGTCCTTGGTGACGATGACCTCGGCGGCCTTGGCCATCAGGCGCTGGGCGAGCTGGCCCATCTCCAGGATGGTGGCTTCCAGGTCCCGCGGGACCGCGCGCTCCGGGAAGCGCAGCCGGGCCAGCTTCGCCACGTGCTGGGCGAGGTCGCCGGAGCGCTCCAGGTCGGCGGACATCCGCAGGGAGGTGACGACGATCCGCAGGTCGGTCGCCACCGGCTGCTGGCGGGCGAGCAGGGCTATCGCACGCGCCTCCAGGTCGTGGTGGAGCTCGTCCACCTTCTGGTCGGCCTCGATGACGCTCTCGGCCAGCTTCAGGTCGCCGTCGAGGATCGCCGTCGTGGCGCGCCCGATGGCCGAGCCGACCAGCCTGGCCATGTCGACCAGGCTGTCGCCGATCGAGTCGAGTTCCTCGTGGTACGCGTCCCGCATCAGGGTTCCCTCTCGTGCGTGTGTTCCAGGGGTTCCGGGGGCCGGGGGCCGTGGCCGAAACCAGCTGCGAACCCCACGCTCCCACGTTCCGGTCTCAACGCGACCGTTTCTGCCACCCCAAATGAACCAATACTGGCTCCAAGGTGAACTCTGGGCGACGAGTGTTCGAGGTCGCACTTCCATGGCTGTGGGGATGTCGTACCCCCTGCTTAACCTGTTTGCATGGACGTGAACGCGGCGGTCGCCGCAGCGGCAGCGATCGCCGGGGTACTCACCGGTGTCATCGCCATGCTGGCGTTCCGCTGGAGCGAACGCGACCAGAAGCGACCGACCAGGACTTCTCTGCACACCGACCCCGTACTGCCCCCGGGCGTGGACACCGTGCTGAGCGTGCTGCGCTCCTCGGCGGTCGTCCTGGACGAGGCCGACACCGTCGTCAAGGCGAGCTCGGCGGCGTACGCCCTCGGACTCGTGCGCGGTGGCAAACTCGCCGTCGAGCCGATGCTCGGCATGGCCAGGGACACCCGCCGGGACGGCGAGATACGACAGGTGGAGCTGGATCTGCCCCGACGCGGCACCGGCCGCGGTGAGGCCCTCGCGGTCTCCGCCCGGGTGGCGCCGCTCGGCTCCCGGCTCGTGCTGCTCCTCGTCGAGGACCTCACCGAGGCCCGCCGCATCGAGGCGGTACGACGTGATTTCGTGGCGAACGTGAGCCATGAGCTCAAGACCCCGGTCGGCGCGCTCTCCCTGCTCTCCGAGGCCGTCATGGACGCCTCGGACGACCCGGAGGCCGTGCAGCGCTTCGCCGGTCGCATGCAGATCGAGGCCACGCGCCTGACCAACCTGGTCCAGGAGCTCATCGACCTGTCGAGAGTGCAGAACGACGATCCGCTGGAGGACGCCGAGCCCGTCCGCGTGGACGAGCTCGTCGCCGAGGCGATCGACCGGTGCCGCCACCAGGCCGGCACCAAGCAGATCACCATGGCCGCCGGCGGCACCGCCGACCTGCACGTCTGGGGCAACCGCGGCCAGCTCGCCGCCGCCCTCGGCAACCTGGTCGAGAACGCCGTCAACTACTCCCCGGCCCGCACCCGGGTCGGGATAGCCGCCCGTCGGGTCAACGCGCCCGGCGGCGACATGATCGAGCTCGCCGTGACCGACCAGGGCATCGGCATCACCGACAAGGACAAGGAGCGCATCTTCGAGCGCTTCTACCGCGTCGACCCGGCCCGGTCCCGGGCCACCGGTGGCACCGGCCTCGGCCTCGCCATCGTCAAGCACGTGGCCGCCTCGCACGGCGGGGAGGTCACGGTGTGGAGCGCCGAGAACCAGGGCTCCACGTTCACCCTCCGGCTGCCGGAGGCGGGCGCGGTACGCGACCGCGCGTCGCAGCACCCCGACCCCGACCTCGACGACGAGGCCGGCACCCCCGAGTCATCCCCGTACGAACCGCTTCCCGCCCCGGAGGTCCTTCCGTGACCCGTGTGCTCGTCGTCGAGGACGAGGAGTCCTTCTCCGACGCCCTGTCGTACATGCTCCGCAAGGAGGGCTTCGAGGTCGCCGTGGCGGCCACCGGGCCCGACGGACTCGACGAGTTCGAGCGCAACGGCGCCGACCTCGTCCTCCTCGACCTGATGCTGCCGGGGCTGCCCGGTACCGAGGTCTGCCGCCAGCTGCGCGGCCGCTCCAACGTCCCCGTCATCATGGTGACGGCCAAGGACAGCGAGATCGACAAGGTCGTCGGGCTCGAAATAGGAGCCGACGACTACGTCACCAAGCCCTTCTCCTCCCGCGAGCTGGTCGCCCGCATCCGCGCGGTGCTGCGCCGCCGGGGCGAGCCCGAGGAGGTCACCCCGGCCGCCCTCGAGGCCGGGCCGGTCCGCATGGACGTCGACCGCCACGTGGTCACCGTCTCCGGCTCCAAGGTCGACCTCCCCCTCAAGGAGTTCGACCTGCTGGAGATGCTGCTGCGCAACGCGGGCCGCGTCCTGACCCGCATGCAGCTCATCGACCGGGTGTGGGGCGCCGACTACGTGGGCGACACCAAGACCCTCGACGTCCACGTCAAGCGCCTGCGCGCGAAGATCGAGCCGGACCCGGGCGCGCCGCGGTACCTGGTGACGGTCCGGGGGCTGGGATACAAGTTCGAGCCGTAAACCGCTGACCTGGTCCTACGGTGAAGGGCGGCCCCCCCCGCTGGGGGGCCGCCCTTCAGACGTTCGCGTACGGACGTTCTCGTACGGCCGCTCGACCGGCGTACGACCGCTCAGCCTGCGTTCGCCGACTGCGACGCCGAGTCGCTCGGGTTGGCCGAGGCGCTCTCCGACGCCTTGCCCTTGCCCGGCTTGGCGCTCTCGCCGGCCTTGCTGCCCGCGGCCGGGGAGCCGGAGGTGGAGGCCGAGGCGGACGCGGAGGCGGACGCGGAGGGCGACGGGACCGAGCTCGGGCCCCAGCCGGTGAAGTAGCTCTCCGCGGGGACCACGAACGCCCGCAGGCTCACGTCGCCGGTCTTGCTGAAGGTGAACGTGATCTTCTGGGCGTTGCCGTCCTTGATCGCCTCGCGGCTGCTGGGCAGCACCGCGGAGGCGTTGTCCTTGCCGCCCAGGATCAGCCGGCCGCCGCCCGGGATGGTCAGCGGCTGCGACTTGGTGGCGTGCAGTTCGGCGGTCTTGTTGGTGCCGGCGACGACGATCGACTGGAGCGTCTCCGGCTGGGTGCCCGTGTTGAAGATGGTCGCGGAGACCACGGCGGGACCGGTCGACGTGAGGTCCGGCTGGGTGATCACGGTCGCGTTCTGGACCTTGATGTCACCCACACTGGTCGCGGCGTTGTCCGGCTTGATCTCCAGGGTCTGGGAGTCGTTGCCGGCGCCGCACGCGGCGAGCGAGGCGACGGAGAAGGCGATGGCGGAGGCGGCGAGGGCGCCGCGTCGAAGGCTGCTGCTCACGGCGGCGGCATCTCCTTGAACGCGCGGGCGACTCCCTTATAAAGCCACCCTAAGTGTCTGTCAGCGGCCCCAGGTTACCGAGCCGTTCCCGCGCCGCCGCACCCGACCCTCCCCAAGCCCCCCGCTTCCCTCAAGCAGGGGGTACCCGGGGTGCCGCAAGTGGCTCCCCGGCCACTTTGCCGCGACGCTCGTCAGGCATTCACATAACTCGTGCGCAACACGGGGCGCAAAATTCACGTGAAGGAATGCGTGACCAGCGGGGAAATCGATCACGTGCCGTTCCGCCGGAGGCCGTGATCAATTCCGGAAACGCCCCGGACCCGGCGCGGGTCACCGAACGGAGTAGCGGAAGTCGTACGCTTGGAAGCGGACATTTGTGGACGTTAAGCCACTTGGGAAGGCGTCCGGATGTGTGTAACGTGCGCGTTTCTCCCCGCCCGAAGAGCGGCTCCCACCTGCGAATACCTGCCTCCGGGCGGCCCGCGCAGCACGTTCCTGTTGCTGTTGTCAAGCCCCGAGATATGCCCTGACCTGCGAAAACGCCATTCAGAACCGCCGGTTTCCGTGTTACCCTGGATAGCCACGGAAGGGGTACCTGTCACATGACGTTCAAGGTTGGCGACACCGTGGTCTATCCCCATCACGGGGCCGCGCTGATCGAGGCTATCGAAACTCGCCAGATCAAAGGCGTGGACAAGACCTACTTGGTGCTGAAGGTCGCCCAGGGTGACCTGACGGTACGTGTGCCAGCGGACAATGCGGAGTTCGTCGGCGTGCGTGATGTGGTCGGTCAGGACGGGCTGGACCGGGTCTTCGAGGTGCTGCGCGCGCCGTACGCCGAGGAGCCCACGAACTGGTCCCGTCGATACAAGGCAAACCTGGAGAAGCTCGCCTCCGGCGACGTCATCAAGGTCGCGGAAGTCGTGCGTGACCTGTGGCGTCGTGAGCGCGAGCGCGGACTCTCCGCGGGTGAGAAGCGCATGCTCGCCAAGGCCCGCCAGATCCTGGTGAGCGAGCTCGCCCTCGCGGAGAACACGAACGAGGACAAGGCCGAGGCCCTGCTCGACGAGGTGCTCGCGTCCTGACGCGGTCCGGCTCGGCACGCTGAAACGCTGAACTCCGCACACTGAAATGCCGCGGTGCCCGATGACAAGCAACTGTCGCCGGGCGCTGCGGCATGTCTGTGCCCGGCACCCGTCCACGGAAACGGCACCCGTCGCACGGAAACGCTCACTCGGAAACCCGCCCTGAAACCCACCCCGGCGGGGACCCCCGATACTAGGCGTGCCGGGCCCGGGCTGCTGGCTCGACCAGTGTCACGGAAGGGTCCGGTCAAGGCGTCGCGCCCGGCACTTCCCAGGCCATACCCACGCCAGGCCCGCACACAAACCTGACAGGAACCGATGTCTGACGATTCGCGTTCTTCGCGTACGGAACCGCCGGTGGAACCGCGTACCGCGCTGCGCACGGCAGCCGTGATTCCCGCCGCCGGCCGGGGCGTACGGCTGGGTCCGGGCGCCCCGAAGGCGCTCCGCGCGCTGAACGGCACCCCCATGCTCATCCACGCCGTGCGCGCCATGGCCGCCTCCCGCGCCGTCTCCCTGGTCGTGGTCGTGGCCCCGCCCGACGGCGCATCCGAGGTCAAGTCCCTGCTGGCCGCGCACGCGCTGCCCGACCGCACCGACTTCCTCGTGGTCCCCGGCGGCGAGTCCCGCCAGGAGTCCGTGAAGCTCGGCCTCGACGCGCTGCCCCCCGACTACGACATCGTCCTCGTCCACGACGCGGCCCGCCCCCTCGTCCCCGTCGACACCGTCGACGCGGTCGTCCAGGCGGTCCGCGACGGCGCCCGGGCCGTGGTCCCCGCCCTTCCCCTGGCCGACACGGTCAAGGAGGTCGAGCCGGCGGCCGTACCCGGCGACCCGGAGCCCGTGATCGCCACCCCGCGCCGCGACCGCCTGCGCGCGGTCCAGACGCCCCAGGGCTTCGACCGCACGACGCTGGTCCGCGCCCACGAGACGGTCACCGACGACGTCACCGACGACGCGAGCATGGTCGAGCGGCTCGGCGAACAGGTCGTGGTCGTCCCCGGCCACGAGGAGGCCTTCAAGGTCACCCGCCCCCTCGACCTGGTGCTCGCGGAAGCGGTCCTGGCCCGCAGGAGGCTGAACGATGGGTTCTGAGGTGATCCTCCCCCGGGTGGGCATCGGCACCGACATCCACGCCTTCGAGGAGGGCCGCGAGCTGTGGTGCGCCGGCCTGAAGTGGGAGGGTGAGGGCCCGGGACTCGCCGGGCACTCCGACGCGGACGTCGTCGCGCACGCCGCGTGCAACGCGCTGTTCTCGGCGGCGGGGCTCGGAGACCTGGGGCAGCACTTCGGCACGGGGCGCCCGCAGTGGTCGGGCGCGTCCGGGGTGACCCTGCTGACGGAGGCGGCCCGGATCGTCCGCGCCGCGGGATTCGTGATCGGGAACGTCGCCGTGCAGGTCGTGGGCCCACGCCCGAAGATCGGAAAGCGCCGGGACGAGGCAGAGAAGATCCTTTCGGACGCGGCGGGCGCTCCGGTCTCGGTGTCCGGGGCCACGACGGACGGTCTCGGATTTCCCGGCCGGGGAGAGGGCCTGATGGCGGTGGCGACGGCGTTGGTCGTCAAAACAGGCTGACCGGTCTCACTCGGGGGGCGCGGGGGACTGCGCGCCCGGTCCCCACTGCCCCGCGCACGACCACGGCGCTTCCCGTACCGGTGCCGCGCACCACGCTCCGCCCACTACCCTTGGTCCCGTGACTATTCGCCTGCACGACACCAACGCCCGGCAGATCCGTGACTTCACCCCGCTCATCGCGGGCTGTGTCTCGATCTACCTCTGTGGTGCCACCGTGCAGGCGGCGCCCCACATCGGCCATATCCGCTCGGGCCTGAACTTCGACATCATGCGCCGCTGGTTCGAATACCGCGGCTACGACGTGACGTTCGTCCGCAACGTCACGGACATCGACGACAAGATCATCACCAAGTCCGCCGACCAGGGCCGCCCCTGGTGGGCGATCGGCTACGAGAACGAGCGCGCGTTCAACGACGGTTACGCCGCGCTCGGCTGCCTCCCGCCGACGTACGAGCCCCGCGCGACCGGGCACGTACCGGAGATGATCGAGATGATGCGCGGTCTGATCGAGCGCGGACACGCCTACGAGGCCGACGGCAACGTCTACTTCGACGTCCGCTCCTACCCGGACTACCTCCAGCTCTCCAACCAGGAGCTGGACAACCTCCGCCAGCCGGAGGGCGAGGGCGAGACCGGCAAGCGGGACCAGCGGGACTTCGCGCTCTGGAAGGCCGTGAAACCGGGCGAGCCCAGCTGGGAGACGCCCTGGGGCCGCGGCCGTCCCGGCTGGCACCTGGAGTGCTCGGCGATGGCCCACAAGTACCTCGGCGAGGCCTTCGACATCCACGGCGGCGGCCTCGACCTGATCTTCCCGCACCACGAGAACGAGATCGCCCAGGCCAAGGCGTTCGGCGACGACTTCGCCCAGTACTGGGTGCACAACGCCTGGGTCACCATGAGCGGCGAGAAGATGTCGAAGTCCCTCGGGAACTCGGTGCTCGTCTCGGAGATGGTCAAGCACTGGCGCCCGATCGTGCTCCGCTACTACCTGGGCACCCCGCACTACCGCTCGATGATCGAGTACAGCGAGGAGTCGCTGCGCGAGGCCGAGTCGGCGTTCGCGCGGATCGAGGGCTTCGTGCAGCGCGTGGTGGAGCTGGCCGGGGAGGCCGTCGAGCCCTCGGCGGAGGTCCCGCCGGCGTTCGCCGAGGCCATGGACGACGACCTGGGCGTCCCGCAGGCGCTCGCCGTCGTGCACACCACGGTCCGCCAGGGCAACAGCGCGCTGGCCGCCGACGACAAGGAAGCGGCCGTCGCCCGCCTCGCCGAGGTCCGCGCCATGCTCGGCGTGCTCGGCCTCGACCCGCTGGCCGCGCACTGGGCCGGCGGGACCGAGAAGGGCGAGGACCTGCACGGGGTCGTCGACGCACTCGTACGGCTCGTCCTCGACCAGCGCGAGTCCGCCCGCGGCCGCAAGGACTGGGCGACCGCCGACGCCATCCGCGACCAGCTGAACCAGTCCGGCCTCGCGATCGAGGACAGCCCCTCGGGCCCGCGCTGGACCCTCAGGTCCTAGCCGCCCCGATCTGAAGATCGACTGTGCCGCCCGGCCCCCCGGGCGGCACACTGCATAAGACGCACGTACGAAACGAAGCTCACGGAGACGGGTAACTCATGGCAGCCAACAACCGCCGCATGTCCGGCAAGAAGGGCGCGCAGGTCGGCAGTGGCGGCCAGCGGCGCCGTGGCCTGGAGGGCAAGGGCCCGACCCCGCCCGCCGAGATGCGCAAGGGTCACAAGAAGAACCGCATCGCCACCGCCAAGGCCAAGCAGGCCCAGCGCCGTCCGGTGGCGCGCGGCCGGGGCGGCAAGGGCACGTCCGAGATGGTCGTCGGCCGCAACCCGGTCGTCGAGGCGCTGCGCGAGGGCGTTCCGGCGTCCACCCTCTACGTCCAGCAGTTCATCGACAACGACGAGCGGGTCCGCGAGGCCCTCCAGCTCGTCGCCGAGCGCGGTGGCATCAACCTCATGGAGGCCCCGCGCCCCGAGCTGGACCGCATGACGAACGGCCTCAACCACCAGGGCCTGGTCCTCCAGGTCCCGCCGTACGAGTACGCGCACCCCGAGGACCTCGCGAACGCGGCCGCCGACGAGGGCGAGGACCCGCTGATCGTCGCCCTCGACGGGGTCACCGACCCGCGCAACCTCGGCGCGGTCGTCCGGTCCGTCTCCGCGTTCGGCGGCCACGGCGTGGTCGTGCCCGAGCGCCGCGCGGCCGGTATGACGGCGGGCGCCTGGAAGACGTCGGCGGGCACGGCGGCCCGTACGCCCGTCGCCCGCGCCACCAACCTGACCCGGGCGCTGGAGTCGTACAAGAAGGCCGGGATCGTGGTCGTCGGCCTCGCCGCCGACGGCGAGCACGAGGTCGGCGACCTGGAGGCCCTGTCCGGCCCGGTCGTCATCGTCGTGGGCAGCGAGGGCAAGGGCCTGTCGCGGCTGGTCGGCGAGACCTGCGACTTCCGGGTGCGGATCCCGATGCCGGGCGGCGCGGAGTCGCTGAACGCCGGCGTGGCGGCGGGAATCGTGCTGTACGAGGCGGCACGGAAGCGCAGCTGACGACCGTACGAGGCGACTCGGCGCCGGGATTGAACAAACATCCGTAACTTCACCTGTGCGGGGTAATTCCGGCGTCCAGGACATCCTTGACGGGGTCCGGACACATCCGGCCGGTCAAAGCAGTGTCCTAACTCCACGTCACTCGGTTAGATGAGTGTGGACACCAGAACACCCCGCACTCCCACGGGGGACCGCTCGCCGGGATTCCGCTCCGGATTCGCCTCCGGGCCCGACGACGCTCCCGCGCTGAGCATGGTGAAGGTGCCGAGCGATCCGGCGCAGGTCATCGTCAACCACGCGAGTTTCCGCGTGCAGTTGGGCGTATCGACACGGCGTACCCAATCCCCCCGGGTCGCACGGCACCTGAGCGCCACCCAGGACCCCGCGCGCATCCCGGTCGCCGGCCCGGCGGGCAGAGCGGGGGCGGCACCCGGCCGACGCCGCCCGGTCGTCTGGAGCGGCAAGTCCGCGCCCGACGACACCGGCGCCCACCGGCTGCTCCAGGCCGTCCGGGGCGGCAGCGTCCGGCACGCCGAGGAACACCTCGAACCGGGCGGCGCGACCCAGGTCATCCCGCGCGTCGGCGACGGCTACGGCGCACTCGACCAGACCGTCGAGACACCGCTGGTCGGCCACCCCCGCTCCCCGGCCTCCGGCGAGAACCGGCTGCTCCCCGACATGCCGACCGTGGGCAGCGCCTACGACGAACCGGGCTACGGCCCACCGGACCACGACGCACACGGTTACGGCCGACACGGCTACGACGGCGGATTCGAGGACTTCGGCGAACCGGCGTCGGCCAGGCGGACCGGCGACGGCGACCCGGCCCGGCACGCCTACTACCCCGGCCGCCGGATGAACCTCGGCGTCGTCCTGCTCCCGCTCCGGATCTTCCTCGGCTTCATCTCCGTCTACGCCGGCATGGGCAAGCTGTGCGACCCCGTCTACTTCGACGGCGGCAAGCGCGGCTCCATGGTCAAGTGGCTCGACTCCCTGCACCCGTGGGAAGTCGCCGAGCCACTGCGCCAGTTCGCCCTCCAGCACCCGGTCGGATCCGGCCTCGTCATCGCCTTCCTCCAGGTGATCGTCGGCGTGCTGACCGTCCTCGGCTGCTGGCAGCGGGTCGCCGCGGTCGTCGGCGCACTGCTCTCCGCCGCGCTCATCGTCACCGTCAGCTGGAAGACGGTCCCCGCGTACGACGCCCCCGACATCATCTACCTCGCCGCCTGGTCGCCGCTGATCATCGCCGGCGCCCCCGTCTACTCGGTGGACGGCCGTCTCGCAGGCAGCGCCTGGCGCCGCCTCGGCCCCCACTCCGACATCTGGGACCTGCGCGCCTTCGTGCTCCGCCGGGGCGCCCTGATCACGGCCGTCACCATCGGCCTCACCCTCCTCGTCGGCTCCCTGCTCGGCGGCGCGGTCCGCGACTCCAGCCGCGTGGTCGTACCCGGCCCCGGCGAGGCCCCCCGCAACAACCTGCCCGGCTCCCCGCTCCCCGGCGAGTCGACCACACGCCACCACAAGAAGACCCCCTCGGCCTCCACGCCTCCCTCCGGTGGCGCCACGGCCGGCCCGTCCCAGTCGGCGACCACCCCGGGCGCGACCCACAGCACGGGGACCACCACCACGACCCCCAGCCAGACCCAGGGCACCACCGGCCAGGCCCCGCCACGCCACACGGCTCCGGCCCCGACCACCGCGGGCCCGACCTCGGGCGGCACCGCAACCGGCGGCACGTCCTCCTCCGGAGGCACCGGCGGCTCCACCGGCACCAACACCGGCGGCGGCACCTCCACAGGCCAACCAGGCCTGGTGGGCGGCCTGCTGGGCTAGCAGGAAGGCAGAACGAGAAGCCCCGTACCGCGGAGGTACGGGGCTTCTTGACGTGCGCAAGGTGCACCTACCAGGGGCGCTGGGGTACCCCCGGCCGAAGGCTGGAGGAGGAACTGCGCGAGCAACCCCCACGCACCCGCAGCCGAGGAACAGCCGTCACCGCCCCAGCGCAGCCAACTCCTTCGCCGCCTCCGTCAGATCCTTCGCCGTGTCGATCGCCCGCCAGTACGCCCCCTGCGGAATCGGGAACCCGGCCAGCTGCCGGCTCCGCGCCAGGTGCGGGAACGTGGTCCGCTCATGATCCCCCCGCTCCGGCAGCATCCCGGCGAACGCGGGCGAGAACACGTACACACCCGCGTTGATCTCGAACGTCGACGGCGGCGCCTCGATGAAGTCGGTGATGTGCCCGAAGCCGTCCGTCTTCACCGCACCCCACGGGATCCGCGGCCGGGCGAGCGCCAGCGTCGCCACCGCGTCCCGCTCCGTGTGGAAGTCGGCCATGTCGCGCAGCGAGAACCGCGTCCAGATGTCGCCGTTCGTGGCGTACCAGGGCCGCTCGGGGTGGGGAAGGTGCGCGGCGGCGTACTTGAGGCCGCCACCGCGGCCCAGCGGCTCGTTCTCCACCACCGTGGTGACGGAGAGCGGCAGGTCGGCCGTCGCCAGCCACTTCTGCAGCACGTCGGCGAGGTGGCCGCAGGAGACCACCACGTCCGTGACGCCCTCCTCGGCGAGCCACGTCAACTGGTGGCCGATGATCGGCGTGCCCGTACCGGGGATCTCGACCATCGGCTTGGGCCGGTCATCGGTGTACGGACGAAGCCGTGAGCCCTGGCCACCGGCCAGGACCACGGCTTGAGTGGGGCGCAACGCGGCGTTCGGATGGGTCATGCCCCGAACTGTACGACGCGCCCCGGGGGCGGCCGGCCGCCGCCCGGGGGCCCTTAAGGAGCCGTTACCTGCTTACCCGCCGGCGTTCAGCTGTGCGCGGCCAGGACGCCGGACGCGAACGACGTGTCACAGACCGGGCGGGCGTACGCCTGGGCGCGGGAGGCGCCGTAGATGCGCACCGCGGTCCGGCCCAGCGCGCGGGCGATGGACGTGCAGTGCTCGGCCAGCGACGGATGACCGTTGACCGCCTGCTGGAGGTGGGTCAGGACCTGGCCGGGGTTCCTGTCCTGGAGCTCGGTCATCAGCTGGTCGCGCAGCACGTCCTGCGGGGCCTGGACGGTGGCCTTGCGGGAGAGGTTCGCCTCGGTCACGTCGGTCGCGGTGAGCACCGAGCTCCGCGGGCTTCCCGTCCAGTTGACGCGGGTGACGGCGAGGGTCCCGGAGAGCACCAGGACGACGGGCAGGACAAGGGCGAGTGTGCGGCCGATCCGGCGGGCAGGGCCGCCCCGATGGCCACGTCGCATCTGAGGGGTGGTGGAGTGCTTCACGCGTGTGAGGGTAGCGTGCGGTAATGATTTGGCGACATTTAGTCACCGGTTCGGGGGACGGAGAAGTGCTTTGTTTCGGGTAAGGGGTTGACGCACACGGCTCGAAAACCACCCGCTTGCCGGGGTAAATCGGGCAACGGAAAGGGCCCCGCAGCAGGCTGCGGGGCCCTTTCCGTCAACCTGGGTGGATTCACCCTGGTCAGAGGTTTGTCACGGTGACGAGCGCTCAGTCCGAGAGACGCTCACCCGTGGAGGTCGAGAACACGTGGATCTCGCCCGGACGCGGCACGACGTGCAGCGTGGCGCCCTTCTCCGGGACCGCGCGGCCGCTGACGCGGACGACCAGGTCCTTGAGCTCGTCGCCGACCTTGGCGCTGCCGTAGACGTAACCGTCGGCGCCGAGCTCCTCCACGACGTTCACGGAGACCGCGAGACCGGCCGGGGCGTCCTCGGCGTCCTTCGACAGCGCGGAGGCGGCCTCACCGTTGTGCTCGACGACGTCGAAGTGCTCGGGACGGACGCCGACGGTGACCGTGCGGTCGCCCTTGTCGGAGGCGGCCTTGAGCGCCTCGCGGTTGACCGGCACCACGCTGTTGCCGAACTTCACACCGCCGTCGGTGATCGGGACCTCGACCAGGTTCATGGCGGGGGAGCCGATGAAGCCGGCGACGAAGAGGTTGGCGGGCCGGTCGTACATGTTCCTGGGGGAGTCGACCTGCTGGAGCAGACCGTCCTTGAGGACCGCCACGCGGTCGCCCATCGTCATGGCCTCGACCTGGTCGTGGGTGACGTAGACCGTGGTGATGCCGAGGCGGCGCTGCAACGACGCGATCTGCGTACGGGTCGACACACGGAGCTTGGCGTCCAGGTTGGACAGCGGCTCGTCCATGAGGAAGACCTGCGGCTCACGCACGATGGCACGGCCCATCGCGACACGCTGACGCTGACCACCGGACAGGGCCTTCGGCTTCCGGTCCAGGTACTCGGTCAGGTCGAGGATCTTCGCGGCCTCCTCGACCTTCTGCCGGATCTCCGCCTTGTTGACGCCGGCGATCTTGAGCGCGAAGCCCATGTTGTCGGCGACGGTCATGTGCGGGTAGAGGGCGTAGTTCTGGAACACCATGGCGATGTCCCGGTCCTTCGGCGGCAGGTGCGTGACGTCGCGGTCACCGATGCGGATGGCGCCGCCGTTGACGTCCTCGAGCCCCGCGAGCATCCGGAGCGAGGTGGACTTGCCGCAACCCGACGGGCCGACCAGGACGAGGAACTCGCCGTCCTCGATCGCGATGTCGAGGCCGTCGACGGCGGGCTTGGTGGAACCCGGGTAGATCCGGGTCGCCTTGTCGAACGTGACAGTGGCCATAACTCAGAGGCCCCCTTCTACCGGCAGGAACGTGCCGGACGATCCGTTGTAGGAAGGTGGTGGTGTAGTCCACGAGAGTGAACTGGATCGAGACGGTACCTGGCGTTCACCCCGTATGTCAGTACCTGGAGCCCTGTGAACTTCGCGGAAATTTTCGACAGGGCCCGTCCGGGACCTGGGTACACTGCACTGGCACTCGCCGCCACGCGCGCGTGCACGCCTCCTTAGCTCAGCTGGCCAGAGCAACGCACTTGTAATGCGTAGGTCGTCGGTTCGAATCCGACAGGGGGCTCTGCGGGGCCGGGTCACGCTGTTGTGGCCTGGTCCTTTTCTTGTGCGGGCCGGTGGTACTGCCAGGTGTTCAGGAGGTGGGCTGCCAGGCGGGCCTCCAGGTGGCCGGTGGTGCGGATGCCGAAGACCACGTCGGGTTCCAGGTGGGGTTCGTCCGCCAGGAGGCCCGCGACCACCTCGTGGCGTACGACCTGTTCGTGGACCGCGTCCGCCTCGACGTGCTCGGTGTAGAAGCGGACGGCCGCCGGGCCGGCGTCCATGCGGCGCAGGGCCTCCGCCAGGCGGCGGGAGGCCGGGGACGAGGTCACCTCGACGGTGGCGAAGTGGCCGACGAGCGCGCCGCGCAGGGTCCGGTGCAGGCCGAACAGGGACATCTGGTTGACGGTGGCCAGCGCCTCGGCTGGGGCGGTGTCCAGGTAGTGGCCGTAGGAGGTGTCCAGGCCCAGGTCCGCCATCAGGTCGGCGAACAGCTGGGCGTGGATCTCGTCGGCGCGGCCCCCGCCGAACTCGTCGAACTCGACGGCGACCATGGCCGCCTTGGCGCGTCCGCGCAGCCGCGGGATCACCCAGGCGTGCGGGTCGGCCTCCTTGAGGTGGTAGAGCGAGCGCAGGGCCGCGTACTGGCGGAAGTGGTCGAGGGTGCCGTGGTCGCGCAGGAAGTGGGAGAGGCTGCCGTCGACCTCGCCGACCGGTTCGAGCTGGAGCTCGTCCAGCGCCTGGGCGGCGGTCGCGGACAGCTCGACGGGTACGTCGGTGCGCAGCGCGTGCAGGAAGCGGGCTTCCAACTCGGCTCGCAGGGCGAGGAGTCGGGGGTCCCATTCGCGGTCGTCGGGGACGCCGTCGAAGCCGAGGTAGTGGAGTTCGTAGAGGACGTAGAGGGAGAGTTGGAGGTCGTCGCCGTAGGGGTCCGCGGGGAGCGGTGGCGGGTCGGGGACGGGTGAGCCGCGCAGGGTGGCGAGGAGCGCGGCCGAGAGCGGGCCGCGGGGCGCGGGCAGGGGCGCACCGGTCATGAGGTCTCGTCCCGTTTCGTGCGGCGGCGGTGGCTGGTGTCGCACCAGGGTGGGGTGCGGGTGCGGCGGCAGGTGCAGACGGCCACCATGAAGCGTCGTGACACGCACACCTCGCCGTCCTCGTCCACTACTTCGACCGGCCCTTCCACCAGGAGCGGGCCGTCGCGCTGGACGCGGATGCGGCGCGGTCGGTCAGGTGTGTTCGGCACGGATCACCACCAGTTCCTCCGTCGGGCGGCCGGTGCTGTCGGCGACCAGCCCGCGTTCGTGCAGCCAGCCGAGCCGGGAGTGCAGTACGCGGCCGAAGGGCAGCCGGGTGCGGTCGATGATCTCCGCGTGCATGCCGGCCGTCCGCAGTCTGTCGAGGCTCTCCTCGACGCCGCTGAGGTGCGAGTGGACCATGAGGAGCCGCCCCGTGGGGCGCAGCACCGTCGGCGCCGCCGCGCAGATGCGGTCGATCAGCAGGCGGCCGTCGGTGCCGGCGTCCCAGGCCCGGGCGGGGCCGCGGGGCGGGCCGTCGCCGGGTGGGGCGGGGACGTAGGGCGGGTTGGTGACGACGAGGTCGAAGCGGCGGCCGGGCACCGCGGACGCCAGGTCGCCGTGGCGTACCCGTACGGTCTGGCCGTTCAGCAGGGCGTTGCACCAGGCGGTGGCCAGCGCCCGCCAGGAGATGTCGACGGCGGTGACCCGGGCGCCGAGCCGGGCGGCCTGCACGGCGAGCGCACCGCTGCCCGTGCCCAGGTCCAGGACTTCGGTACGGCTGGTGATGTGCTCCCGGCGCAGGGCCCGGCCGAGCAGCCCGGTGTCGGTCTGCGGCCGGTAGACCCCCGGCGGGGCCCAGCACCGGAACCGGGGCGCGGAGGTGAGGGAATCGACGGTCATCCGGAGACTCCCGTCGCCTGCGGCCCCCGCGGCTCTCGGCCCGACGCCGGGGCGGCCGAGGGGAGCCTGCCGGTGTGAGCGGTGTGAGCGGTGTGAGCGGTGTGAGCGGTGTGAGCGGTGTGAGCGGTGTGAGCGGTGTCAGCAGTGCCAGTGGTGCGGACGGTGTGGGTGCTGCCGGTACCCAGGTGCTCGGTGAGCGCGGAACGACGCTGTCCGCCGGGCTCGGACGGCGGGGCGGTGACCACCGGGAGACGCTCCTGCGGCCGGGCGGCCTCGGGGGGTTTCCGGGGGGTGGTGCTGGTGACGGGGGTTTTCACGTTTCTGCTCCGCGCTGTATGGGGTGCGGGTGCCGGACGCGGCCGGCCGTGGCACACGGGTACCCCTGGGCAGCAGCCGTAACGGACTCCGCGCGGCGCGGTGCGGGTCCGGTGCGGGTCCGGTGCGGCTGCCGCGATCGTTCTGCTGACCCTGGGCTGAGGCCGCCGGTCGTGTGGGGTGGGTCAGTGGCGGCCCGCGACGCGGTCCGCGGCCCGGGCCAGGCGGGACGAGCCGGTGCCCGGGTGGATGCGTTCGCGCTGGTCGGCGGCTCGGTAGGTGGCGTACATGCCGTGGACGCCGAGCCAGCGGAAGGGTTCCGGCTCCCACTTGCGGACCTTGTGGTTCACCCAGGGCAGTTCGGTCAGGTCGGTGCGGCCGGCCTGCCCGGAGTCGAGCTGGACGAGGTCGCGCAGTGTGCGGGCGGCGAGGTTGGTGGTGGCGACGCCGGAGCCGACGTAGCCGCCCGCCCAGCCGAGCCCCGTGGAGCGGTCCAGGGTGACTGTCGCGCACCAGTCGCGCGGCACCCCGAGCACCCCTGACCAGGCGTGTTCGATCGCGACACCGGCCAGGGAGGGGAAGAAGCGGACGAGGATGTCCCGGAGGGCCTCGATCGTCGCCTGCTGGGTGCGGCCGTCGTTGTCGGTCCGGGATCCGAAGCGGTACGGCACTCCGCGGCCGCCGAGCGCGATCCGTCCGTCGGCGGTGCGCTGGGCGTACATGTAGGCGTGTGCCATGTCGCCGAGGGTCTCCAGGCCGGTCCAGCCGACCGTCTCCCATTGTTCCTCGGTCAGCGGCGCGGTGGCGATCATGGAGGAGTTCATGGGCAGCCAGGTGCGCCTTTGTCCCTTGAGGTTCGCGGTGAAGCCCTCGGTGCAGCGCAGGATGTAGGGGGCGCGGACCGTGCCGTAGGGGGTGACGGCGTGCTTCGGCCGGATCTCGGTCACCGGGGTGGATTCGTGGATGACCACGCCGAGCGCCTCCACGGCCGCCGCCAGCCCCTTCACCAGTTTCACCGGGTGCAGCCGGGCGCCGTGCGGGGTCCAGGTGGAGCCGACGGCGTCGGCCACCCGGATCCGCTCGCGGGTCGCCCCGGCGCCGTACAGCTCGCGGTCGGTCTCGCCGTACGACAGTTCGTGCTCGTGGAAGGCCTTGAGGCGGGCCAGTTGGGCCGGGGTGGTGGCCACTTCGAGGACTCCGCCCTGGTGCAGGTCGGCGTCGATGCCTTCGGCCCGGGTGACGGCGGCGACCTCGTCGACCGTCTCGTTCATGGCCTTCTGGAGGCGTACGGCGGCTTCCCGGCCGTGCAGTGCGGCGTACCGGTCGCGGCCGGCGATGCCGTTGTAGAGCCAGCCGCCGTTGCGGCCGGAGGCGCCGTAGCCGCAGAACTTCTGCTCCAGGACGGTGACCCGGAGGAAGGGGGCGGCCTGTTTCAGGTAGTACGCGGTCCACAGACCGGTGTAGCCGCCGCCGACGATCACGACGTCCGCCGAGGCGTCTTCGGTGAGCGGCTCCCGTCCCGTGGGGAGGCCGTCGTCCGCGTACCAGAAGGAGATGCCGCCGTTGACGACGCCGCGTGCCGAACTGCTTGCCGAGCTGCTCATGTCCGGACGCTAACCTCTGAGGGCGTCCAGTGTCTCCTTCGGATTCCATGCTTTTCCGCGGCCTCTGACCAGCGGATAGCAGGCCAGGCCGATCAGTGCGGCGACGAAGTGGCCGAGGTCGGTGAAGGTGGGCGACTCGGTCAGGGGCAGTCCGTACACGAGCAGGACGATCACGGTGTAGGCGTACCGCCAGGGCCTGGCGATCCGGTACGCGAGTATCCCGATCACCCCGGCGAGCGCGTAACTCACTCCGAAGTCGAGGGCGTTGACGGCGGAGTGCGGGGCGATGCCGTCGTGGATGCCCTTCAGCAGCGCTCCCTCGCTGATCAGTGTCGCCAGCACGTGCGCGAGGACGCACACCAGCAGCCAGCGCACCGTTCCCAGCCAGCGCTCGGCCGGCGCGTGGAAGACGGTGTAGAGCAGTGCGAACGGCACCCAGTCCCCGCCGTCGATCCACATCGCGCTGGCGATCAGCACCCGCACCGGGTTGTCGGACAGTTCCCGCAGGTTGGTGGAGCGCTGCCGCAGGAACTGCTGCTCGAACGCCGGTGACATGTAGTGCAGCGCGACGGTCGTCACGAACAGGATCGCCAGCCAGATGTAGGTGCCGGGGGCGCTGCGGACGTACGCCCACGCCCTGCTGCCGAGGCCCCGGAAAAGTCCCATGAGGTGATTCACGCACGACAGTGACGTCACATGGGTGAATGACATTCCGGTTGCGGGTCAGCCGACCGGCTCGGGCATCGGTGCCTCGGCCGGGGCGTCGTGTTTCGGCGGTTTCGCCGTCACCAGCAGGCCCGCGACCAGGCCGGCCAGCAGCATCACGCCCACCGCCCACCAGATGGCCACCGTGTAGCCGTGCACGACGGCTTCCGGGACGATGGTCGCCTTCTGGGCGGGGTTGTGCAGGTGGGCGGCGAGATAGCCGGCGGTGCTGGTGGTGGCGACGGTGTTGAGCAGGGCCGTACCGATGGAACCGCCCACCTGCTGTGACGTGTTGACGGTGGCCGAGGTGACCCCGGAGTCCTGCGGGGCGACGCCGGAGGTGGCGGTGGCGAACACCGGCATGAAGGTCAGGCCCATGCCGAGACCCATCAGCAGCAGGGCGGGCAGGATCTCGGTGGGGTAGGAGGAGTGGACGGTGATCCGGGTCAGGAGCAGCAGGCCGCAGGCGGCGAGCAGCATGCCGGGGACCATGAGCAGGCGCGGGGCCACCCGGTGCAGCAGGCGGGCGGATATCTGGGTGGAGCCGACGATGATCGCGACGGTCAGGGGGAGGAAGCCGAGGCCCGCCCGGACCGGGGAGTAGCCGAGGATGACCTGGAGGTAGTAGGTCAGGAAGAGGAACAGCCCGAACATGGCGACGGTCGCGAGCGCCATCGTCAGGAAGCTGCCCGCCCGGTTGCGGTCCTTGACGATGTGCAGGGGCAGCAGGGGGCTCGGGGCGCGGGTCTGCCACCACACGAACCCGGCGAGCAGGACGGCGCCGGCCGCGAACAGGCCGAGCACCAGCGGGTCGCTCCAGCCGCGCGGCTGGGCCTCGCTGAAGCCGTAGACCACCGCGACGAGTCCGCCGCAGCCGAGCAGCGCCCCGGGGACGTCGAGGCGGGCGCCGGTGCGGCCGGGCCGGTCGCGCAGCAGCGCGAGTGCGCCGGTGACGGCGAGGATCGCGATGGGCACGTTGACGTACAGGCACCAGCGCCAGTTCAGGTACTCGGTGAGCAGGCCGCCGACGATGAACCCGATCGCGGAGCCGCTGCCGGCGAGGGCGCCGTAGATGCCGAAGGCCTTGCCGCGTTCGCGCGGGTCGGTGAACGTGGTGGTGAGCAGGGAGAGCGCGGAGGGCGCGAGGACGGCGGCGAAGGCGCCTTGGAGGGCGCGGGCGCCGAACAGCATTCCGGGGGTCTGGGCGGCGCCGCCGAACGCGGAGGCGGCGGCGAAGCCGACGAGCCCGATGACGAAGGTGCGTTTGCGGCCGACCAGGTCGGCGATCCGGCCGCCCAGCAGGAGCAGCCCGCCGAAGGCGAGCGTGTAGGCGGTGATCACCCACTGCCGGTTGCCGTCGGACATGCCGAGGGCACGCTGCGCGGACGGCAGGGCGATGTTCACGATCGTCGCGTCGAGTACGACCATCAGCTGGGCCAGCGCGATGACGATCAGCCCCCACCAGCGGCGCGGGTCGGCTCCGTCCGCACCGGCGTTCGTCCCACCCGTCCGGGCGCTGCTCATTCGGTCAGAAGACCACGGATCGGGACGGTCCGCATCCCGTGCTGTGCTGTTCCTGGTCATGGTTCCAGGACCACCTTCCCGGCCGTGCCGGCCGAAGACTTCGCTTCCTCACCGGTACGACGGGTAGGGCGGCCGGAGTGTGACATCGCCGCCGCGGGCGGGGCGTTTGTGCAGGTCGAGGGGATTGTCAGTGGGGGGCTGCACTATGGGGGCATGGCGAGGACTGGAGCCGGCGGGGTCGGCGGGGCTGGTGGTGGCAGGGTGAAGGGCGCGCGGCGGCCGGAGGTGCGGCTGCCCCCGCTGGAGCCGTGGGCCGGCGGCGGGCTGGAACCGGACGGGGACTACGACGGGGTGGAGTTCCGGGACGCGGACTTCGCCGGGCAGGACGGTGCGGGCGCCCGGTTCATGGACTGCGCGGTGACGAACTGCGCCTTCGACGAGACGGGGCTGCGCCACGCCCGGGTGCTGGACACGGTCCTCACCGGCATAAGAGGCGTCGGCACGAACCTGGCCGAGGCGACCCTGCGCGATGTGGAGCTGGTCGACGCCCGGCTCGGCGGTACCCAGCTGCACGGCTCGGTGCTGGAGCGGGTGGTGGTCCGCGGCGGCAAGATCGACTACCTGAACCTGCGCACGGCCAGGCTCAGGGACGTGGTCTTCGAGAGCTGCGTCCTGGTGGAGCCGGACTTCGGCGATGCCGCCTTGGAGCGGGTGGAGTTCGTGGACTGCGCCGTGAAGGGGGCGGACTTCCGGGGCGTGACGATGAAGGACGTCGATCTGCGCGGTGCCGTGTCGCTGGAGGTCGCGAGTGGGGTGGAGCGGCTGGCCGGGGCGGTGATCAGCATGTCCCAACTGCTGGATCTGGCGCCGGTGCTGGCGGTGCAGCTGGGGATCCGCGTGGAGGGGTGAAGCACTCAGCTCACCGGAGGCACGGGCGCCGCCTTCTTCCGCAGGCCCAGATGGTCGTCCGGGTCCCGGAGCCGGTCCGGCTGCGCGGTAAGCATGCGGCGGACCACCGGTTCCGGCATCCGTATCACCACCGGCCGGGGCAGGGTCAGTTCGCGTACGGCCGTGCCGGTACGGCCGGAGCGGACGCGGTCGGTCACCTTCGCCACCACCCGTACGTCCAGCGTGAACTGCACCAGGACCGAGCCGGACTTGGGCTTGTGCAGCGGCATCGAGCCGGCCGCGTTCGCCGCCAGGTCGGCCGCGCCGCCCGCGCCACCGGCGTTGCCCATCAGCTGGTTGAGGCGGAACTCGTCGGCGTTGAGCAGCCCCGCGCCCGCCAGACCGCGCGCCGACCTGCCGTGGTCGGCGGAGCTCAGGCCGTCCGTCTGGGTGGGCCGGGGCGCGTCCAGATGGCTCTGCCCCACCGTCTCGAAGGTCATCTTGTCGCCGACGCCCAGCACCCGTCCGTCCCGCAGCCGTGCGTGCAGTGACGTCCGCAGGTCCTGGCCCGCCGCCCCGGTGGCGTGCACCGGGGGCAGCTCGGCGCCGACGGAGGTCAGCAGGGGCAGCGCCGCGATCAGCCACTCGGTGGAGACGGCCTCGTTCAGGGCGTAGGCGGCAGCCTGGCCCTTGGTGCGGAAACGGTCGCCGCCGCCCGCCTCCCGGACCGCGGTGTTGACCAGCTCCCGTACCTGCGGGGCTCCCTGGAAGCCGTTGACCTGTGCCTCCATCGGCAGTCGTACGCCGCCGGAGCGCCAGGTGCCGAGCGCGGCCCGGTGGTCGTCCCGGGGACCGGGTGCCGGGGCCGTCACCGGGGGCCGGTGTCGCGGTGCGGTCAGCCGGCCGAGGGCGGCGAGGTCCTGGTCCAGGACGCGGTGGGTCAGTGCCTGGCGGCCCAGCGAGACCAGGGCGAGCCGACGGTCGCCGCGGTGCAGTTCGAGGGTCGCCTCGATCGGCAGCCGCATCCTCGACGACTTCGCGGTCTTCGCCTCCGCGACCGTCTTCATGCCGAGCTGTCCGCGGCCGGCCGCGCCGGAGCGCCGCGAGCCGCCCCAGCCCGCGCCCAGCCCCGCCGCACCGCCCGTGCTCTTCAGCTGCCCGGCGCCGCCGTCCGGTTTGCCGGAGCCGGCGAGGATCCCCTCCAGGCCGGTCGTCACGCCGTCGTCGTGGGAGGTGGCCTGCTGGGCGACGGCCGCGGTGATGTACTCCATGTCCCGGCGGTCGCCCGCCGGACCGTCGTAGCCGCCGTCGCCGAGGCGGTTGATCCTGAACACCGCCCAGTACGGGGTTCTCCGGCCGTCGAACAGCTCGACGGTGACGCCGCCGTCCATGGCGCCGGAGAGCAGGCCGGTGCTGCCGTCGCGGTCCAGGACGCGCAGCAGCCGTTGCACGTTGTCGTTGCGGTCGGCCAGTTGCCGCCGGGGCAGCAGGTCGTCGGCGAGGTTCTGCCGGCCGCTCTCCGTGAGGCGGGTGCGCAGCCGGGCCAGGAGCGGTACGAAGTTCGGCAGGTCCTCGATCATGCCGAAGCCGAGGGGGAGGGCACGGGCGAAGGAGGGGCCGGGGCGTGGTGCGGCGGAGGACCCCGCCCTTTCCCGAGCCTCGCGTTCGGCGCCGGCCCGCGAGCTTTCGGGGCCCCGGGAGCTGTCCGCCGTGCGCGCGCCCGCTGCCGTCCGGGAGCCCTCCTCCGGCCGTTCGCCCGGTCGTGACGGCGGTGTCATCAGTGTCGGTTCCGGGTCGAGTCTCAGCTGTCTGCGGATCGGTGCCGGGAGCTGCGCCTCCGTCAGCCACACCGCCGCCTCGGCCGGCAGGGTACGGGCGGCCGTCGCCACGTACGGGCCGCCGCCGGTGACCTTGACCTCGGCGACCATGGTGACCAGCAGATCGCACTGGACCAGGTAGAGCGGTGCCTTCTTCGGGGTGTGGGCGTTGCGCTCGACCGTGCCCGAGAGCGCCGCGGACCGGGTGTCGCCCGTGCTCGTGGTGCGGCTTCCGGAGAGGCCCTGGCCGAGCCGCCAGTCGGCGGCGTTCTCGGATCCGGTGGCGCCGAACTGCCAGGTGCTGGTGGTGCCCTGGCCCTCCTGGCCGGCCGCCTGGTGACCGCCGAGCACGAAGGTCTCGGTGCCGGGCCCCGCGCCCCGGTGCAGGAACTTCGGGTTGGTCAGGGTGAGCCGGGTGCCCACCGCCCCGTTCAGCGCGGCGAGCCGTCTCGGGTAACGCAGGTTCTTCACCACCCACCCGGAGGACGCGGCCTGTCGCAGCGCCGCCGTGATGGCCTGCGGCGCGAACCGCTCCTCGACGGCCAGCCGCGGCGCGAGCCCCTCGGCGGCCAGCGCGGGATCCTCGCGGACGCCCTTGGTGCGGGCGGCGGCCCGGGACAGCAGCTGGAAGGCGAGGTCGCGGACGGCCTGGCCGTCGCCGACCGTCTCCACCAGCTGCCAGTCCCGCAGCGGCTGCCCGACGGACGGCCGGGGGACGAGACCGGCGAGGTCGCCGATGCCCTCGGCGGTGACGGCGTGCTCGGGCCGCGGGGCCTGCGCCCTGCGCCGGTCGCGCACCGCGTCCCGGCGCTGCCTGCCCTCCTCGTCGAGGGTGAACTCGGTCGGGGTGACCAGCCGTACGTCCTGCTCGTCCAGGTGCAGTCCGGCCAGCGGGGCGGCCTCCGGAGCGTCCTGGCCCGGGGAGCCGGGGGTGAGGGCGCGGCCGAGCTTGCGCTGCCGGGAGGTCATGGTGACGTCGACGTCCAGGCGCAGGGCGGCGCCGAAGGCGGCGGCCTGCTCGGAGCCGTTGGTGAGGACGTCGGTGCGGGTGGTGGGACCGGCCTGGTTGCGGCGGGTGCCGGTGTGGTGCTTCTCGTAGCGGGCCGAGCCGGTCAGGGCGCCGGGGACGAGCCTGGCCTGGCCGAGCACCAGACCGCCGATCGAACGCGAACTGCTGCGCCCGCTCTGGGTGTTGCCGGTGACTCCGGAGTGGCTGCGCACCAGCCAGTTGTCGGTGTCGCCGAGGTAGCCGGTCTCGCGGAGCCGCCCCCTGACGCGGAGCTGCACGTCGTGCGCGTGCAGGGTGGTCTTGCGGCGCAGCCGTACCCGGATGCCGGTCGTGGTCAACTGGTCCTTGTTGACCCGCAGGTTGGTCTCGGACAGGGCCGCCATCAGTTCCCGGTGGTTGCGCCGCTGGAGCGCGGCCTCCTCCTTGCCCGGCGCCGACGCCACCGCGTCCGTACCGAAGGCGGGCAGGTAGCCGGCCAGCCGGGGGTCGGTCGCGAACAGCTCCCGTACGGCCCGGATCATGGGGCCGGTGTCGAGTTGGCTGAGGGTGACGCTGGAGCCCATGGCGCCGAAGGGGAGGTGGCGTTCGACGTCGGTCTCGGTCCCGTTCTCGTCGGTCCGCCTGGGCTTCTGGATGAACTCCCCGGCCTCGACGCCGGGCGGCAGCGGCAGTCCGAGCGAGCGTGCCTCGTCGGCGCGCAGGCTCATCCACACCCGCATCGAGTGCCGGGCCACCCGGGTGCCGGGGCGCAGGATCATCCCGGCCGAGCGCGGACCCGTGCCCTCCGCGGTGATCTGGACGCTCGCGAGGTAGAGCACCTTGTCGCCGCGCACCTCCGCGCCCTGGCGGCTGGACACGGTCTGCTCGGCCACGGTGAACCGTGCCTTGCGGGCCGCCGCGACCGGCATGGCCGTGCCCCGCAGGACGGCGGCGTTCCCGATTGCGCCGACACCGATGGCGGGGCCCGCTCCGCCCGTGACCGCCCGCCCCTTGCCCGCGCTCTCGGTGACGGTGTGCTGGGTCTGCTGGTGGGTGCGCAGCTGGGTGCCGCCGGTGCCCCAGGCCGGCGACATCCCGCTGATCACCGCCTGCATGCGGTAACTGCCCACGGTGCCGCCGTCCTTGGAGGACAGGTCCTTGCCGGTCACGCCGTCCCGCAGCAGCCGGGGCAGGTCCTCCAGGACGGTCGCCGTGGCCGTCGCCTCGTGGAGCCGGGCGCGGCCGGGGGCCCCGGGGGCGGTGATGGAGGGGTGCAGCACGGAGGCGACCGTGTCGAAGAGGCCGGCGCCGCCCTGGTGCGGGGCGCCGGTGTCGGTGACCGCGACCGGGGCCATGGAGTCGGCGAGCGAGACGCGCCGGGCGGTGTCCGCCCCGACGGCCGCCGGCGCGGCCGGGACCGCCGTGCCGGCCGGGACGAGGTGCTCGGTGGGCACCCGCTGGGTGAGGGTGCCGGAGCCGTGGAAGGTCCCTGCGTCCTCGGCGGCGCCGTGCTTCTTGATCCGTACGCCGTAGCGCACCTTGCGGGGTGCCTCGACGGAGCCCTTGTCGCTGCGCAGCACCCGTGGTTCGGCCACGTTCCGCTGACTGCGCGACTCCCGCGAGGACTGCCAGGGCTGCGCGTTCGCCGTCCCGG
>NZ_JBEYFC010000033.1:0-33854 GCF_040634175.1 Streptomyces sp. NPDC007162 | reverse complement strand
ACACGGACCTCCTGGGCCGCGCGATCCATGTCCTGCGCCCCCGCAGGACCTCCCTCTCTCCTCGTGGACGCGACGACCGCGTCCACGAGTCGGATCGGGAGGTCCTCTTGATGACTGGGGCGAAGACAGCGGCCGAATGGCTGGCATCCGTCGCGCCGGACCCCGAGTCCTGCCGCTGGGAGTGGGAGCGCAGCCCCCTGGGGGTCGCGCTGCTGCCCGCCGGCAGGGCCTGGGACGTGCTGATCCTGCCGGGCGAGCTCGGCTGTCCCACCCTCGACGTGCTCACCCGCGTCCTCGACCGACCCGGGCCCGTCCTGGTCGACTTCGGGGACAACCGGGTGGGTTTCTTCGTGCCGCCCGGCACGGCCGCGAGGTGGCTCGGCACCGGGATCCGCACGGCGGGGGCCGGGACCTGGATCGTGGTGCCTCATCCCGGGCGGTCGACCCGCGGCGTGCGGTGGCTGGTGCCGCCGGACGGGTCGGGGACGCTGACGGATCCGGCGTTGCTGGAGCTGGCCATGCACGAGGCCGCGGCGGGGTTGGCCGAGGGGTGACCAGGCGCCGTTCAGGTGTGGGGCGTTGGCCGGCCGCACAGGTGCCGTAGCCCTTGACAGGTGAACTGGCCCGGACCAAGTCGAGTGCGCGTCCCACCCCCGGAGGATCAGCCGGGACCGGTACGCGAACCGGGAGTTCCAGAAGAACTTCGACGCCTGCTTCGGCTGAGCAGCAGAGCCAGCGCGGTCAGCATGATCGTGCCCAGGCACCAGCTGGCCAGCACGTCCAGCGGCCAGTGCCAGCCGCGGCGGACCAGTCCGTAGGAGACGCCGAGGACCAGGGCCGCGCACGTTCCGACGGCCAGCCGACGGGCTCTCGCGGAGGCCAGCCAGGGGAGGAGGATCAGGGTCGCGGAGCCGTACGCGATCACGGCCGTCGCCGTGTGGCCGGAGGGGAAGTAGCCGACCGCCGGGGGCACCACGGGGGTCCCCGGGCGGGCGGTCCAGTCCTTGAGCGGGACGATGATCGCGGGGACCAGGGCCATCAGGACGGCCGCCGCCGTGGGCGGCAGCCACCAGCGGTCCATACCAGTGGCACGGCCGCGCCGGCCGACGTAGGCGATGGCGGCCAGCAGGACCGGGACCGCGACCTGCACGTTCCCGAGGTCGGAGAGTCCCGAGGAGAAACGGTCCGGGTGGACCAGGGCGCTGCTCAGGCGGCTGTCCAGGCGCAGCAGGGGGCCGTGTGCCACGACCTGCCAGGTGATCAGCGCGAAGAGGACGGCCGGAAGGCCCATGAGTCCCGCGAGGAGCAGCAGAGGAAAGGAGGTCGGCCGCCCCGGAACAGGGGGGGTGGTTCCGAGGCGGCCGTCCGGATCGGAACGCCGCACGCCCCGGGGGGTTTGGGGCGGGCGACCGTCCGATCGGTGAGGAGATCCGGAGCCGGAGGCACCGGTTGTGTGCGCGAGGGCACGACCAGGTCGAAGCTGGGGAGGCCCCGCCCTGAAGTCGCCCACAGTCCCCTGTGGGCGGGGTGTATCTCTCATCTGGCTAGAACCTACGGCAGGGTGTGGCACGGCGACAGGCAGAATCGCGTCCCGTCATGCACCTCGCACACGTTCTTCACACGGCCTGACGGGAGCCGCCCAAGCCTCCCACATCACCCCGGTGGGACGGCTGGGGCGGCGGTGACGCACGGGACCGGGACCCGCGGCGCGGCCCGGCGGAGCCCGGTGGCTCAGATCCGCGCGAAGGCCTGCTCGATGATGTCGAGGCCCTCGTTGAGGAGGTCCTCGCCGATCACCAGCGGCGGCAGGAAACGCAGCACGTTGCCGTAGGTGCCACAGGTCAGGACCAGCAGGCCCTCCTGGTGGCAGGCCTTGGCGAGCGCGGCGGTCGCCTCCGGGTTCGGCTCCTTGGTGGCGCGGTCCTTGACCAGCTCGATGGCGATCATCGCGCCCCGGCCGCGCACGTCACCGATGACGTCGAACTTCTCGGCCATGGCGGTCAGGCGAGGCTTCATGATCGCCTCGATGTTCTTCGCCCTGGTGTTGAGGTCGAGCTCCTTCATGGTCTCGATGGCCCCGAGCGCACCGGCGCAGGCGACCGGGTTGCCGCCGTACGTACCGCCGAGGCCGCCGGCGTGGGCGGCGTCCATGATCTCGGCGCGGCCGGTGACGGCGGCCAGCGGCAGGCCGCCCGCGATGCCCTTGGCGGTGGTGATCAGGTCGGGGACGATCCCCTCGTCCTCGCAGGCGAACCACTGGCCGGTCCGGCAGAAGCCGGACTGGATCTCGTCGGCGACGAAGACGATCCCGTTGTCCTTGGCGAACTGGCTGATCGCGGGCAGGAAGCCCTTCGCCGGCTCGATGAAGCCGCCCTCGCCGAGCACCGGCTCGATGATGATCGCGGCCACGTTGTCGGCGCCGATCTGCTTGCCGATCTGGTCGATGGCCTGCTTGGCGGCCTCCGGGCCGGCGTTCTGCGGGCCGGTGGGCCAGCGGTAGGCGTACGCGACCGGCACCCGGTACACCTCCGGCGCGAACGGGCCGAAGCCGTTCTTGTACGGCATGTTCTTCGAGGTCAGCGCCATGGTGAGGTTCGTACGGCCGTGGTAGCCGTGGTCGAAGACGACCACGGCCTGCCGCTTGGTGTACGCACGCGCGATCTTGACGGCGTTCTCGACGGCCTCGGCACCGCTGTTGAACAGCGCGGACTTCTTGGCGTGGTCACCGGGGGTCAGCTCGGCGAGCGCCTCGGCGACCTCGACGTAGCCCTCGTACGGGGTGACCATGAAACAGGTGTGCGTGAAGTCGGCCAGCTGGGCGCTCGCCCGGCGTACGACGGCCTCCGCGGAGGCGCCCACGCTGGTCACCGCGATACCGGAACCGAAGTCGATCAGGCGGTTGCCGTCGACGTCCTCGATGATGCCGCCGCCCGCGCGGGTGGTGAACACCGGCAGCACGGAGCCGACGCCCTGCGCGACCGCGGCGAGACGGCGGGTCTGCAGCTCCTGCGACTTGGGGCCGGGGATGGCGGTGACGACGCGGCGCTCCTGCGGAAGTGCGGTCATGGGGGGCTCCCTGGTGAATCGTGCGAACCGGTGTGTTCCGGGCTGCGGACCACGTGGTCTCCCGGGTGACGCCGGCGGTGCGTTTTCGGACGCTTTCCTTCTTTCTTCGCAGGCTAGGGCCGGGTGTGGGAGGTGGGCATGCTCCATGTGGGCGTTGTCGGAGCGTGACGTTGTCCGTCATGGACATAGTGCAGGGGGAGGGGCCGTGGCCGGACCGCGAAGCTCCTCGGCCGCGTAAGCGGTGAACTCCCTTGGTGCGAGCGTTAGATTGGCCGCTGACGGTGGACGGAACGGCTGGTCAGGGAGCGAGAGCGATGGACAGCGACGGGACGCGGGACGCCCGGGGCACGCATGCGAATCCTGTGCCGCGTCCGGCGGGACCGCAGGACACGGACGCCGCACCGACCGAGGCGTCCGCCGTGCCGGCCGGGGCCTTCTCGGTGCCGCCGCGGCCGACGGCCCCGCCGACGGTGCCCCCGCTGCCGGACGGTGCGGCCTTCCTCGGCTGGCTGCGCACCCCCCGGCCGGAGGCGGCCCCGGGGGTGTGGCGGTTCGGTCACCGGGCGCGGCCCACCGAGGAGCCCGAGGCGATCCCGGCCAGGCAACTGCTGAGCGGCGCGCTGATCGCGTTCCTGGTCGGCTGGCTGCTCTGGTCGCTGCTGTGGAACGGCTACCTGGGCGGCTGGTGGGTGGTACCGCTGGAGCTGTTCACCCCGGACTCCTGGCGGCACAGCGGCGACGCCGTGGGCAACGCGTTCCTCTGGTACGGCTACTACGCGCTGATCGCCCTCGCGATCGCGCTCGTCGTGGGCCGCCTCGGCCGCTGGGGAGAGGTCTGGCGCCGCTACGGCCCGCCCGCCTGGAGCCCGGCCACGCCGGCCGCCGAGCGGCCGCCCGCCCCCGAGCAGGACCCCGCCGAATTCGTGTACCTCCGCCAGGCCGGGGCGCACGAGGCCGCCGAGCGGCTGGCCGGGGAGGCGCGCGGGGGGCTGATGCGGGACGTGGACCATGCCCGTATCGCCCGTGCCTGGCAGGGCGTGCAGAGCGGCCGGCACGGCATGGCCGCCTTCTGCGCCGCCGTCGTCAAGGACGGCGCCGCCGCCTGCCTGCACCCCTCCGGCGAACGCGACCTGCCCGCCCGGCACGCCCGGCACGACCTGGTCACCGGCCAGGTCCGGCTCGGCACGACGGCCGACGACCCCCGCAACCCGTACCACTACCGGGGCACCGGCCTCGCCCTCGGCCCCGACCTGCTCGGCACCTCCCTGCTCGCCGTCGGCCCGGCCGGCTCCGGCAAGACCGGCTCCCTGGTCCGCCCGCTCGCCGAGTCGCTGTGCCTGCACGCCCTCGCCGGGCGCGCCTCCGTGGTCGTCGTCGGCGCGGCCGGCGCCGGGCTCGGACCCGCCGACTCCTACGACGTCGTCGTCCGCATCGCCCACCCCGAGTCCGTCTACGACCTCGACCTGTACGGCGGCACCACCGACCCCGACGAAGCCGCCGCCATACTCGCCGAGGCCCTCGTCGGCGACCTCGCCGACCCGCACCCCGGCAGCGACAGCCGCCGCTCCACCACCGTCCTCGCCCAGCTGCTCGGTCCCTTCAGGGCGGTGCACGGCCGCTTCCCCTCCGTACCCGAACTCCGTCAGCTCCTCGACGGCGCCGCCGGCCCGCTGGCCGCGCTCCGCAAGGGGCTCAGTGCCACAGGACACGAGTCGCTGCTGCGCGAACTGGACGCCCGGGAACGGCAGATGGGCCACCCCGGAGACGTGGGCGCGGTCCTCGCCGACCGTATCGCCCTGCTCGACCGCCCTGCCTTCGCCGGCTTCTTCGACACCTCGGGACAGACCCGCCCCTTCTCCCTCAAGGCCCTCGACCACCCGGTCCGGGTCCGCATCGACCTGCCCGAGCGCGGCCACGCCGACGCCTCCCGCATCCTGGCCCGCCTGGTGCTCGCCCAGTTCACGGCGAGCGTGACCGTACGGGACGACCGCTCGCTCTTCGCCTGCCTGCTCCTGGACGACGCGACGGGCGTCGTCACCCCCGAGGCGGTGCGCGCCATCCAGCGGCTGCGCTCGACCAACGCGGGCGTCGCGCTGACCCTCCGTACGCTCGACGACGTACCGCGCCCGCTGCGCGGTCCGCTGCTCGGCGCCACCGGCTGCCGGATGGCCTTCGCCGGCCTCACCCCCTGGGACGGGCAGGACTTCGCCGAGGTGTGGGGCAAGGAGTGGACCGAGACCCGGGACGTCACCGACCGGCAGATCATCGCGGAGACCCCGGCGGGCAAGGCGCTGCACGTCGTACGCCGGGTGATCACCGGCAAGGCGCCCACCGCGCGGGCCGTCACCGTACGGCAGGTGGAGCGGGAGCGCTGGTCCGCCTCCGAACTGGCGCACGGGGTGCCCGCCGGTCACGCCGTCCTCTCCCTGACGACGGTCAAGGGCGAACACGCGCCGCCCCTGCTGGTGGACCTGAGGAGCGGCGGCCGGGGCTGAACGGGGGCGTACGGGCGACCGTACAGTGAGGCAGAATCGACAGTGGCCCTTCATACGGGACGGCCAAAGTGCCCGCTGCCCTGCCACGACTGCCACGACTGTCACGACCGAAGAGAAGATCTGACGGCCCGATGCCACCGACGCTCGCCTCGCTCGTCCACCACTCCGCGCTCAAACTGACCGTGCGCGCGGGCGAGGGCCGCCTCGACGTGCCCGTGCGCTGGGCCCATGTCAGCGAACTCGCCGACCCGGTGCCGTACATGGAGGGCGGCGAACTGCTCCTGATCACCGCGCTGAAGTTGGACGCGGAGGATCCACAGGCCATGCGGCGGTATGTGAAACGCCTGGTCGGAGCAGGTGTGGTCGGCCTCGGCTTCGCCGTCGGGGTCAACTACGAGGAGATCCCGGAAGCGTTGGTCGGCGCTGCCGAGCAGGAGGGCCTGCCCCTTCTGGAGGTACCGCGCCGCACCCCCTTCCTCGCCATCAGCAAGGCGGTCTCGGCGGCGATCGCGGCCGACCAGTACCGTGCCGTGACCGCGGGCTTCGCCGCCCAGCGGGAGCTGACCCGGCAGGCGCTGAACGCGGGACCCGAGGGGCTGCTGTCCGCGCTCGCCGCGCAGGTGGACGGCTGGGCGGCGCTGTACGACGCGTCCGGCGCGGTGGTGGCGACCGCACCGGAGTGGGCGGGGCGCCGGGCGGCGCGGCTCACGGCGGAGGTGGAACGCCTCCGGGAGCGCCCGGCCCCGGCGTCCTCGGTGGTGGGCGGCCCCGACCACGAGGACCGCGTCGAACTGCACTCCCTCGGGACGGGCCGCCGCCCGCGCGCCGCGCTGGCGGTGGGCACGGCGGCGGCCCTCGGCACGGCCGAGCGCTACGCCGTCCACTCCGCGATCGCCCTGCTCACCCTCACGACGGAACGCTCCCGTTCGCTGCACGCGGCCGAGCAGCGGGTCGGGGCCGCGGTGCTGCGGATGCTGCTCGCCGGGCAGCCGGACCATGCGCGGGCCGTCGCCGGGGACCTGTACGGCGGACTGCTCGACGCACCCTTCCGGATGGTCGTCGCCGACGCGGACGGCGAACTGCCGGCCCGCCTCACCGAGGCGGTGGAGTCGGCCGCGGCGCGCTCCGGGGAGGCGGTACTGGTGGTGCCCGAGGGGGAGGAGCGGCTGGTGGTGCTGGCCGCCGACGGGGGCGCGGCGGTGACGGCGTGCACGGAGTACGCGGCGGCCTGGGAGGCCGCGCGGACGTCGGCCACCGAGCAGGGCGGCGGGGACGACGAGGAACTGGTCGTGGGCCTGTCCGCGCCGTCCGGCCCGACCGGCGCCGCGGCCGCCTACAAGCAGGCCGAACAGGCGCTGTCGGTGGCCCGGCGCAGGGGCCGGGTCCTGGTCGAGCACGAACAGCTGGCGTCGGGCTCGGTCCTTCCGCTGCTGGCCGACGACGCGGTGAAGGCGTTCGCCGACGGTCTGCTGAGGGCGTTGCGCGAGCACGACGCGACCGGCCGGGGTGACCTGGTCGCCTCGCTGCGGGCCTGGCTCTCCCGGCACGGCCAGTGGGACGCGGCGGCCGCGGACCTGGGCGTCCACCGCCACACGCTGCGCTACCGGATGCGCAGGGTGGAGGAGATCCTCGGCCGCTCCCTGGACGACCCGGACGTACGGATGGAGCTGTGGCTGGCCCTGAAGGCGACGTCGGCGGACTGACCCGGCGGCGGCGCCCCTGCCGAAGCGGCGCATCCCGGCCCGCCACCACTACGCCCCGGACAAACGCACCGCCGCCCCCGGCGACCTACCGTGGACCCGAACGCACACACCCCCAACGCGGAAGGGCCGGGGCCCGCACATGACTTCCACCACCGCCTTCTGGCTCGCCGGCCGCCAGGTCGCCGGCGAGGACACCTTCGACGTCACCAGCCCGTGGGACGGCCGTCTCGTCGGCAGGGTCGGCGTCCCCACCGACGCGCAGGTCGAAGAGGCCGTCGCCGCCGCGTACGCCGTACGAGACGAGTTCGCCGCCACTCCGGCCCACGTACGTGCCGCCGCCCTCGACCACGTCAGCCGCCGCCTCGTCGAGCGCACCGAGGAGATAGCCCAGCTGATCTCCGCAGAGAACGGCAAGCCGATCAAGTGGGCCCGCGGCGAGGTCGGCCGCGCCGTCTCCGTGTTCCGGTTCGCCGCCGAAGAGGCCCGCCGCTTCAACGGCGGCGAGGCCCAGCGTCTCGACACCGACCTCGGCGGCCAGGGCCGGCTCGCGCTGACCCGCCGCTTCCCGAAGGGTGTCGTCCTCGGCATCGCACCCTTCAACTTCCCGCTGAACCTGTGCGCCCACAAGATCGCCCCGGCCATCGCGGCCGGCGCGCCGATCATCCTCAAGCCGGCCCCGGCCACCCCCCTCTCCGGCCTGATCATCGGCGACCTGCTCGCCGAGACGACGGGTCTGCCGGCCGGTTCCTGGTCGATCCTCCCGGTCGCCAACGACAAGATGGCCGCCCTCGTCCAGGACGAGCGCCTGCCGGTCATCTCGTTCACCGGTTCCGAGAAGGTCGGCTACTCGATCATGGACTCGGTCCCGCGCAAGCACTGCACCCTGGAGCTGGGCGGCAACGGCGCGGCCGTCGTCCTCGGCGACTACGCGAGCGACGCAGACCTGGACTGGGCCGCCGGCCGCATCGCGACCTTCTCCAACTACCAGGGCGGCCAGTCCTGCATCTCGGTCCAGCGGGTCATCGCCGACGCGTCCGTGTACGACCGTCTGCTGCCGCGCATCGTCGCCGCCGTCGAGGCCCAGGTCACCGGTGACCCCGCCGACCCGAAGACCGATGTCGGCCCGCTGGTCAGCGAGGCCGCCGCGGAGCGCGTCGAGGCGTGGGTGAAGGAGGCCGTCGAGGACGGTGCCACCCTGCTCACCGGCGGCGACCGGGACGGCGCCACCTACGCGCCGACCGTCCTCACCGACGTCCCGGCCGACACCACCGTCTCCTGCGAGGAGGTCTTCGGGCCCGTCCTCACCGTGCAGAAGGTGAACGGCGAGGCCGAGGCCTTCGCGGCCGTCAACGACTCCAAGTACGGCCTCCAGGCGGGCGTCTTCACCCACGACGTCCAGACCGCCTTCCGGGCCCACCGCGCCCTGGAGGTCGGCGGTGTGATCATCGGCGACGTCCCCTCCTACCGCGCCGACCAGATGCCGTACGGCGGCGTCAAGCAGTCCGGCGTCGGCCGCGAGGGCGTCAGGTTCGCGATGGACGACTACACCTACGAGCGAGTCCTGGTCCTCACCGGCCTCGCCCTCTGACCCCCCGGAACACCCACCCCGGCCGGAGCCCGCTGTACGGGGGCTCCGGCCGGGGTGTTCCGTGCCGGCTGCTCCGGACCCTCAACCGGAGAAGCCGACGTGCGCGAGCCGCAGCGGGCCGCGCAGTCCGATGCGCAGGTCGTGGACCCCCTCGGCGACGAGGCCCGCGGTGAGCGTGGTGTAGGTGTACACGTCCGCGGTGGGTTCGCCGAGGGTGAGTACGGTCGTCTGCGCGCCGCCGTCCAGGGAGAGTTCCAGCGTGCCCGCGCCCGAGACCAGCGCCCGGACCGTCGTCACCCCGGCGCCGAAGTCGCAGTCGCGGTAGACGAGTTCACCGGGTCCGTGGCCCTCGGGGGTGACCGCGTCGCCCGCCGCCTTCGACCGGTCCACGATCGCGGTGCCCGACTGCTCGTCGAAGTCGGCCGCGTCCAGGCCGCGTTCGGCGACGGGGCGCGGTACCGCCCGCTCGCCGTCCAGGACCAGTGTCGTACGCAGCCGGACGTCCTCGCTGGACGCGCCCACCAGCACGTCGTACGGGCCGTGCTCCAGGCGGCGGGCGCCGCTCCGCACGTCCCAGAACCCGAGGGCCGAGAGCGGGACTTCGAAGGCCAGGTCGGTGCGCTCGCCGGGGGACAGGGTGATCCTGCGGTGGTCGAGGAGTTCCCGGCGCGGGCGGGTCACGGAGGGTTCGACGGCGCGGGCGTAGAGCTGGGGCACCTCGTCGGCCGTCATATCGCCCGTGTTGGTGAGGGTGCAGGCGACGCAAAGCGTCCCGTCGCGCACCTCGGCCGTCAGGTCCGCGTAGGAGAAGGACGCGTAGGACAGGCCGTGGCCGAAGGGGAAGAGCGGGGTGCCCTCGAAGTAGAGGTACGTCTGGCGCGAGCCCAGGATGTCGTAGTCGAGGAGGCCGGGCAGGTCGGCGTCGGAGGCGTACCAGGTCTGCGGGAGGCGGCCCGCGGGGGAGACGTCACCGGCCAGCACGCGGGCGAGGGCGGTGCCGGCCGCCTGGCCGCCGTGGGCCGTCCAGAGCACGGCCGGCAGACCGGCCGGGTCCACGGCGTAGGGGTAGGCCGACGTCAGCGCGAGAACGGTGTTCGGGTTCGCGGCGCGGGCCGCGCGCAGCAGGCGTTCCTGCTGCGGGGGCAGGGCCAGGGTCGTACGGTCCTCGGTCTCCCGGCCGTTGATGTGCGGGTCGTTGCCCGCGACCACCAGGACCGCGTCGGCCGCGGCGGCCACCCTGGCGACGGTGTCCGCACCGCGCTCCACGATGATCATTTCGAAGGTCGACGCGTCCTCGGCGGCAACCCGGACCCCGTCCGCGGCGACACGGACGTGGCGACCCGTGCCGAGATGCCGGAGGAGGTGACCGTTGTCGTGGGGTTCCAGGCGGAACGTCTCCTGTACGACCCAGCCGCCGGGCTGGTCCGCGGCGGCGCGCACGAAGCCGTCGTCGGCGACCGAGAGGTAGCGGCCGTCCGGGGCGCGCAGCGTCAGCACCCCCTCGCCCCAGTCGAGGAGGGCGAACTCGGTTCCGGTGGCGTCGGTGCCGAGCGGGGGGAGGTCGGTGCGGCCCGCGAGCAGCGCCGGGTCCAGGGCGCCCGCCGCGCCGGGCACCTCGTCGGCGGCCTCGGGGGCGGGCGGGACGTGCAGGAACGTGCCGTCGGCGAGCTTCAGCCGGACCCGGTCCACGCCCTCCGCGAACTCCACGCGCCCCGCGCCGAACCGTTCGTACAGGCCCTCCAGCGGGGTGGCACGGTGCAGCAGGGTGCCGCTGTACCAGTCGAGCTTGCACTCGTCGGCGAGCAGGCCGACCACGGCGAGCCGGGTGTCGGGCGCGAGCGGCAGCAGGTCACCGTCGTTCTTGAGCAGGACGACCGCCTGCTCCGCGGCCTCCCGGGCGAGGGCCCGGTGCGCCGCGGTGTCGAACTCCGCGGACTCGGCGGTGGGCAGGTGCGGGTCGTGGTCCGGGTCGAACTCGCCGAGCCGGAAGCGGACCGAGAGCTGGCGGCGGACCGCCGTGTCGATGTCGGCCTCCGTCAACAGGCCCTCGGACAGAGCCCCGTTGACGCGGGCGATGATCTCCGAGGCGTCCGTGCCGTGGTCGGTGAAGCTGTCGACGCCCGCGAGCAGGGCGGCCGCCGTGGCCTCCTCGTGGGTGTCGAAGTAGTGCTCGTGGTCGACCAGGTTGGAGGGCGCGCCGGCGTCCGAGCAGACCAGCAGCTCCTCGTCGGTCCAGGTGCGCAGGTGCTCACGCAGGTACGGGGAGACGTGGTTGGGGCGGCCGTTGACCAGGTTGTACGCGGGCATCACCCCGGCCACCGCGCCCGCCCGGACCGTCTCCTCGAAGGCACGCAGGTCGTACTCGTGCAGCACGCGCGGGCGGACCGAGGAGGAGGAAGTGGCCCGGTCCGTCTCGTTGTTGTGGGCCAGCCAGTGCTTCAGGACGGGGGCGGTGCGCCAGTACACCGGGTGGTCCCCGCGCAGGCCACGGGTGTAGGCGGTGGCGATGGCGGAGGTCAGCCTCGGATCCTCCGAGTAGCCCTCCTCGTTGCGGCCCCACAGCGGGTGGCGCAGCAGGTTCACCGTCGGCGCCCAGACGTTGAGGCCCACGCGGTCGTCGCGCGTCCGCATCGCCCGGACCTCCTTGGACACCGCCTCGCCGACCCGGCGCACGAGCTCGGTGTTCCAGGTCGCGCCGAGACCCACCGCCTGCGGGAACACCGTCGCCGGGCCCATCCAGGCCACCCCGTGCAGGGCCTCCTGGCCGGTGCGGAAGGCGGCGATGCCGAGGCGCTCCACGGCCGGCGCGAACTGGTGCAGGAAGGAGACCTTCTCGTCCAGGGTGAGCCGTGCCAACAGGTCGTCGATGCGCTTCGCGAACGGCAGATGCGGATCGCGGAAAGGCGGCGTGGGCGGCGTTTGTGCGGTCACGTGGCGTTCCCCTTGCGATGAAGCGGCGAGGCCTTTCGAAGCGCTTCGATGCTCATTCGACGCAGGGGTGGGTGTCAAGGGATGCACACCGCGATTTCAAGCAGCGCAGGCAAAGAGGTCGCTCCGGGTGGCTCCGAGGAATCTTGGAAGCGACCCTTGTGCACCCCCGGGTGTTCACTTAACCTCGCAGCAACATCGAAGCGCTTCGAATGGCGATGTGGCCCCAGAGATCACGTGACACGGCTCGGGGGCAGGCGGTCGGAGGAACCGCTTCGGCTCAGCCAGTTCCACTCGAGACACCGCAGCCGACGGCCACCGCCGGGTGTCCTGGTGCGCCATGAAGGGTTGACGCAATGACGCCGAACGCCGCTTCCGCCCCCTCCGGGCCGAGCCGGAGAAGTTTCCTCGCCTCCACGGCCGTCGCCACCGCAGCGGTGGCGGGCGGGATGCCGCTGCTCGCGGCGTGCGGGGCGTCGGACAGCGGGTCGGGAGGAGGCTCCTCCTCGGGCAAGGACGCGAAGAAACTGCTGCCGTCCTACGTCGCCAACAACGTGGTGACCCCGGACATCCCGGCGAAGAACGGCTCCTCGATCGGTTTCACCGCCAAACTCGACCTGGCGACCCTGAAGACCTCCGTTCCGAAGAAGCTCGGCAAGGGCGGCAAGGTCACCATCATGTCCCCGTTCTGGGGCTCCCCGCCGAAGCAGGACAACGCCTACTACAAGGCGATGAACGACCTGATCGGCGTCGACGTCCAGTGGCAGAACCAGGACGGCAACACCTACGACCAGAAGCTGGGCGCGGTCCTCGCCTCCAGCGACGTACCGGACGTCGTGGTGGTCCCGGGCTGGAACATGGGCGGCAAGATACCCACCGCCATCATCAGCAAGTTCGCCGATCTCGGCCCGTACCTGTCGGGCGACAAGGTCAAGGACTACCCGAACCTGGCCGCCATCCCGACCGACGCCTGGCGGCGCTGCATCTTCGGCGGCAAGCTGCGCGGCCTGCCGCAGCCCTCGCCGTACGTCACCGGCATCGTGCCCCTCTACCGCAAGGACATCTTCGACAAGAAGGGGTACGAAGTCCCGCGCTCGGCGGACGAGTTCCTGTCCCTCGCCAAGGAGATCACCGACGCCAAGGCCAAGCGCTGGGCGTGCCTGGACATGAAGTGGACCGCCTTCCAGTCCTTCGGCGTGCTCTCCGGCAGCGAGAAACCGCTCGGCTGGAACCTCGTCGACGGCAAGCTGGTCAACCGCATCGAGACCCAGGAATACCTCGAAGCGCTGGAGTGGGCCCGCAAACTCTTCGCCGCCGGCGTGGTGCACCCCGACTCCCTGCTGGGCAAGAACGCCCCCGACCCGGGCCCGAAGTTCGCGGCCGGCGAGTTCCTGATCTACCCCAACAACATCACCCAGTGGTGGAGCCGTACCGCGGAACAGGCCACCCAGAACCCCGACTACAAGATCTGGGGCATGGACATCTTCGGTCACGACGGTGGCAACCCGCAGCTGTGGGCCGAACAGCCCGCCGGCATCTTCGCCTTCGTCAACAAGAACGCCTCGGAGTCCGTGATCCGCGACGTACTGGCCGTCGCCAACGTCACCGCCGCGCCGTACGGCACCAAGGAGTACATGCTCACCAACTACGGCCCCGAGGGCACCGACTACACCGTCAAGAACGGCGTGCCCACCAAGACCACCCAGGGCAACAACGAGGTCCTCAACGCCTATGTCATGGTCGCCAGCCCCGCCGCCACCATCGCCCACCCGGACTTCCCCGAGGTCGCCAAGGCCCAGGTGGAGTGGCAGCAGCGGATGGGCGCCTTCACCAAGAAGTCCAGCTTCTACGGCCAGATGATCACCGAGCCGTCCCGCTACACCAACCTCGGCAACGACTTCGAACAGCTGGAAGACGACATCACCCGCGGCCGCAAGAAGATCAGCGACATGCAGCAGGCCGTCGCCGAATGGAAGAGCAAGGGCGGCGACAGGCTGCGCGACTGGTACCAGAAGCTGCTCGACGACAGCGGCTCATCGGCGAGCTGACCGGGCACCGAGGCAAGGAGAACGGCCGTGTCCCACAGCACGGTGCCTCGCAGCAGAGCCGAGGCAGACGACAGGGCGGGGAGGCCTCCGGTGGCGTCCGACGGCACCACCGGAACGGACAAGAAGGAGAAGGCCGGGAAACTGAGCCTGCGTCTCAGATTCAGACGCGACCGCGCACTGATCCTGATGACGCTGCCGGCGGTCCTGCTGCTCCTGGTCTTCAACTACCTGCCGATCCTCGGCAACATCGTCGCCTTCCAGGACTACGACCCGTACGTCAGCGACAACGGCATCGTCTCCATGCTGCACAGCGCCTGGGTGGGCGTGGAGAACTTCCAGCAGATCTTCGCGGACTCGGCGTTCTGGAACGCGGTGCAGAACACCCTGGTGCTGTTCTTCCTGCAACTCGTGCTGTTCTTCCCGGTCCCGATCGCCCTCGCGCTGCTCATCAACAGCGTGGTCCGGCCCCGGCTCCGGGCGCTCTCCCAGGCGATCCTCTACCTCCCGCACTTCTTCTCCTGGGTGCTGGTCATCTCCGTCTTCCAGCAGATCTTCGGCGGCGCGGGCGTGCTCTCGCAGCTGCTGCGGCAACACGGGTACAACGGCCTCACCATCATGACCGACCCGTCGACCTTCAAGTTCCTGGTCACGGCGGAGAGCATCTGGAAGGACGCCGGCTGGGGGATCATCGTCTTCCTCGCCGCGCTGGCCTCGGTCAGCCCCGACCTGTACGAGGCGGCCGCGATGGACGGCGCCGGCCGCTGGCGCCGCATCTGGCACGTCACGCTCCCCGCGCTGCGCCCGGTGATCGCGCTGCTGCTGGTGCTGCGCGTCGGCGACGCGCTGACCGTCGGCTTCGAACAGATCCTGTTGCAGCGGGACGCGGTCGGACCGGGAGCCGCGGAGGTCCTCGACACCTTCGTCTGGTGGAACGGCGTCCGCAACCAGGACTTCGGCTACGCGGCCGCCGCCGGCCTCATCAAGGGCGTGGTCAGCCTCGGCCTCGTCCTCGTCGCGAACAAGGTGGCCCATCTCATGGGCGAGCAGGGGGTGTACAAGAAGTGACCGCCGTCGTCGACAAGCCGCCCGTGCGGGAACCCTCCCGGTGGGCCGCGCCGCCCCGGCCGGTCTGGGAGGAGGAGCCCGGCAAGGCCGGCGTGGCGGGCAAGGGCCTGGTCCTCACCCTCGCCTGCCTCGGCGTCCTCTTCCCGCTGTGGATCATCGTCGTCACCAGCCTCTCCTCGCGGAAGACGATCGACGAGGCCGGCGGACTGGTGATGGTGCCCAGGAGCATCACCTTCGTCGCCTACCGGGAACTGCTGAGCGGCGGCCAGGTCACCCGGGCCGCTGTCATCAGCATCCTGATCACCGTCGTCGGTACGCTGTTCTCGATGACCGTCTCGGTGCTGTGCGCCTACGGCCTCTCGCGCATCGGCTCCCTCGGGCACCGCTGGTTCCTGATGCTGCTGCTCGCGACCATGTTCTTCAGCGCCGGTCTGATCCCGACGTACCTCCTGGTGCAGTCCCTGGGCCTGACCGACAGTTACCTCGCCCTGATCCTCCCCAGCGCGGTGAGCGTCTTCAACATCCTCGTCCTGCGCGGGTTCTTCATGGGGATCTCGCAGGAACTCATCGACAGCGCCCGCATCGACGGCGCCGGGGACTTCCGGATCCTGTGGCAGATCGTCATGCCGCTGTCCCGTGCGGTCCTGGCCGTGATCACCCTGTTCTACGCGGTGGGGTACTGGAGCGCCTGGTTCAACGCCTCCCTCTACCTCAACGACCAGGACATGATGCCGCTGCAGAACGTCATGATCCAGCTGGTCCAGAAGCAGCAGGCCCCGGTGGGGCTGGGGCAGGCGATCAAGACGGGCCAGCTGTCGTACCTGTCGGTGCAGATGGCGGTGATGGTGATGGCGCTGCTGCCGGTGGCGGTCCTGTCGCCGTTCGTCCAGAAGCACTTCAAGAAGGGGATGCTGACCGGGGCGGTCAAGGGGTAGCCGACTGCGCGTTCCGAAGCGGGCGGGGTGAGCCTCGGCGGCTGCGGGTGCGTCCGGGTTGCTCGCGAGACGGCACCCTGCCGGCGCCGGCAAGCGAAACCCCGGTACCTCACCCCCACCCCGCTCCACCAACCCACCCACGCCCACCGAAGGTCCCCCCATGCCCTCCCTGAGCCGCAGAACCCTCCTCGCCGGTACGGCAGCAGCGACCGCCCTCACCGGTCTCCCCACCCTCACCGCCCCTGCCCAAGCGGCCGAGCCCGAGCCCGAGCCGCAGGCGTACCGCTGGCGCAACGCCGTCATCGGCGGCACCGGATTCGTCACCGGTGTCCTCTTCCACCCCACCGTCCCCGGCCTCGCCTACGTCCGTACCGACATCGGCGGCGCCTACCGCTGGGACGCCCGCCACGCCCGCTGGACGCCGCTCACCGACCACCTCGGCTGGGACGACTGGAACCTCCTCGGGGTCGAGTCCCTCGCCGTCGACCCCGCCCACCCGAACCGGCTCTACCTCGCCTGCGGGACGTACTCCCAGTCCTGGGCGGGCAACGGCGCGATCCTGCGCTCGGAGGACCGCGGCGCCACCTGGACCCGTACCGACCTCACCGTCAAGCTCGGCGCCAACGAGGACGGCCGGGGCATGGGCGAGCGCCTCCTCGTCGACCCGCGGGACAGCGACACGCTGTGGCTGGGCACCCGGCACGACGGGCTGCTCAGATCGACCGACGGGGGCGCCACCTGGTCGGCGGTCACCGGCTTCCCGGCCGCCCCCGCCGCCTCCGGCCAGGGCGTCAGCCTGCTCGTCGCGGTCGGCCGTGCCGTGTACGCCGGCTGGGGGGACGGTGACGGCGGCCCCACCGCCGTCAACCTGTACCGCACCGCCGACGGTGCCGGCTGGGAAGCCGTCCCCGGGCAGCCCACCGGTAGCGCCGCCAGGATCCCGGTGCGCGCCGCCTACGACCGCCACGCCCGGGAGCTGTACGTGACGTACGCCGACGCCCCCGGCCCCAACGGGCAGGCGAACGGCAGCGTGCACAAGCTCGCCACGAGCCGTACCGAGTGGACCGAGGTCACCCCTGTCCGGCCCGGCGGCAGCGACACCTTCGGCTACGGCGGCGTCGCCGTCGACGCCCGCAGGCCCGGCACCGTCGTCGTCTCCACCAACAACCGGTGGACGGCCGTCGACACCCTCTACCGGACCACCGACGGCGGCCGCACCTGGACGTCCCTCAAGGACTCCGCCGTCCTCGACGTGTCGGAGACCCCCTTCCTCAGGTTCGGCGGCGACCAGCCCAAGTTCGGCTGGTGGATCCAGGCCGTCGCCGTCGACCCGTACGACTCGAAGCACATCGTCTACGGCACCGGGGCCACCCTCTACGGCACCCGCGACCTCGTCCACTGGGCCCCGCGCGTCCGGGGCCTGGAGGAGACGTCGGTGCTTCAGCTGGTGTCGCCCCCGGTCGGGGAGGCACACCTGCTGAGCGGCTCGGGGGACATCGGCGTCCTGTACCACGAGCGGCTCACCGCGTCCCCGTCCCGCGGTATGGCCACGAACCCCGTGTTCGGGTCGGCGACGGGACTCGCGCAGGCCGCGGGCAGGCCGCGGTACGTGGTCCGCACCGGCTGGGGCGACCACGGCAACGGCGCGTACTCGAACGACGGGGGCCGGACCTGGGCGCCCTTCGCCGCCCAGCCCTCCCTCGCCCACGACGCACCGGGGCCGATCGCCACCAACGCCGACGGCAGCGTGCTGCTGTGGTCCTTCGTGCACTGGGACGGGACCAGGTACCCCGCCCACCGGTCGGACGACAACGGCACCACCTGGACCGAGGTCTCCTCCTTCCCGAAGGGCGCCACGCCGGTCGCCGACCCGGCCGACCCGACGCTCTTCTACGCGTACGACACCGACACGGGAACGCTACAAGCCAGCACTGACAGTGGCCGGACGTTCACGGCGCGTGCGACCGGGCTGCCCGCCGGGGACAGCCAGTTCCAGCTGGTCGCCGCGCCCGGCAGGACCGGCGACCTGTGGCTGAGCGTGAAGGGGAACGGCCTGTACCGGTCCACCGACGGCGGTGCCGCCTTCACCAGGGTCGCCGGCTGCCCGGCCGCGTACACCCTGGGCTTCGGCAAGGCAGCGCCCGGCGCCGGCTACCCGGCGGTCTACCTGGTCGGCTCCACCGGGGCGGGCACCGCCGTCCACCGCTCCGACGACGAGGCGGCCACCTGGACCCGGATCAACGACGACCGGCACCAGTGGGGCTGGACCGGGCAGGCCGTCACCGGCGACCCGCGCGTGTACGGCCGGGTCTACCTGGCCACCAACGGACGCGGCATCCAGTACGGGGAGCCCAGCTGATGCCGGGGCTCTCCGACGCCACCCGCGGCCGGATCCTCTTCGGCGGCGACTACAACCCCGAGCAGTGGCCCGAGGAGACCTGGCACGAGGACGTCCGGCTGATGAAGGCCGCCGGCGTCAACTCCGTGACCCTGGGTGTCTTCTCCTGGGCGAGGCTCGAACCCCGGCCGGGGGAGCGGGACTTCGGCTGGCTGGACCGGCTGATGGACCTGATGCACGAGAACGGCATCGGTGTCGTCCTGGCCACTCCGACCTCCGCCCCGCCGCCGTGGCTGGGGCGGCTGCACCCCGACACGCTGCCCCGGGACGCCGAAGGCCGCACCGAGTGGTGGGGCGGCCGCCAGCACTTCTCGCACTCCAGCGCCACCTACCGCCGCTACGCCGCCGCCATCACCGAGGACCTCGCCGCCCGCTACGGCGGCCACCCCGCCCTCACGATGTGGCACATCAACAACGAGTACTGCACCTTCGACCACGGCGACGAGGCCGCCGCCGCCTTCCGGCGCTGGCTGCGCGAGCGCTACGGCACCCTCGAAGCCCTCAACTCCGCCTGGGGGACCGCGTTCTGGAGCCAGGGCTACGACACCTGGGACGGCATCCTGCCCGCGCGCCACACGCACTACATGAAGAACCCCACCCAGGTGCTGGACTTCCGCCGCTTCACCTCCGACATGCTCCTGGAGTGCTTCACCGCCGAGCGGGACATCGTCGCCCGGCACACCCCGCACATCCCGGTGACCACCAACTTCATGCCGCTGTGGACCGGCCAGGACGCCTGGCACTGGGCCGGCGAGGAGGACGTCGTCTCCGTCGACCTCTACCCCGACCCGCGGGACCCCCTCGGCCCGCAACACGGCGCGCTCGTCCACGACCTCACCCGCTCCCAGGCGCGCGGCCCCTGGATGCTCATGGAACAGGCCGCCGGGCCGGTCAACTGGCGCGGGGTGAACCACCCCAAGCCCCGCGGCCTCAACCGCCAGTGGTCCCTCCAGGCAGTGGCCCGCGGCGCGGACGCCGTCTGCTACTTCCAGTGGCGGCAGTCGAGGCAGGGCGCGGAGAAGTTCCACTCCGGGATGGTCAGCCACGCGGGGGAGGAGGGCCGTACCTACCAGGAGGTCAAGCAGCTCGGCTCCGAACTGGCCGCGATCGCACCTCAGGTGACAGACAGTCGCATCAGCGCCGACATCGCGGTCCTCCACGACTGGCACTCCTGGTGGGCCGGCGCCCATGAAGGCCGGCTCTCCACCGAGGTCGAGCTCCCCGGCGTCCTGCATGCCTGGCACCGGGCGCTGTGGGAGTCCAACCTCACCACCGACTTCGCCCACCCGGAACACGACCTGTCCGCCTACAAGCTGGTCGTCGTCCCGCAGCTCTACCTGCTCACCGACGCCGCCGTCGGCAACCTCCTCGCTCACGTCCGCGCCGGTGGCACCCTCGTCAGCGGCTTCCTGACCGGCGTCGCGGACGAGGACGACCGGATCCGCCCCGGCGGCATGGACGCCCGGCTGCGGGAGCTGTTCGGCATCCGCACCCTGCACGAGTGGTGGCCGCTGGACGCGGGGGAGACCGTCGCGTGCCAGGGGTTCCGGGGAACCCTGTGGTCGGAGGAGATCGAGGCCGCACCCGGTGTCTCGGAGACGGTGCCGTACGCCGGCGGGGAACTCGACGGGCTCCCGGCCGTGCTGCGCAACGGGCGCGCCTGGTACCTCTCCACGCTGCCGGAGCCGGAGGCGTTGCGGGACCTTCTCGGCAGGATCGCCGCCGCGGCGGGCGTCAGGCCGGTGCTGGAGGGGCTGCCGGCCGGCGTCGAGGCGGTCCGCCGGGGCGACCTGCTGTTCCTTTTGAATCACGGGCGTGATCAGGTAAAGGTGTCGCTCATGGGAACACACCGAGATCTGCTGACCGGCACGAGCATCACGGACGAGATCGTCCTCGACCGCTACGGAGTGGCGGTGCTCGCGCCGTGACCGCCACCGGCCCCGTCCACGGCACCTGGGAACCCGCCCCGGCCGCCCGCTGGGAAGACGCCTTCCTGGGCGGCAACGGCCGGCACGGCGTCCTGGTGTTCGGCGACCCGAACGACGACCGTGTCATCGTCACCCAGCACAGACTGGTCCGCCCGAACGGCGGCGAACACGCCCGGCCGCCCCGTCTGGCGGCCGAACTCGCCGACGTGCAGGACAGATTGCTCGCCGGCGAGTCGGACGCCGCCGAGCGTTTCACCGACGGCCGCCCGCTCCAGTGGGTGCAGCCCTTCCACCCCGCCTTCCATATCCGGCTGCGCAGGCCGCGGGGACGGACCGACGGCTACCGCCGGTCCGTCGACTTCACCACCGGCGAGGTCACCGCCACCACCGCCGACTGGACCAGCAGGGTCTTCGTCTCCCGTGCGGACGACGTGATCGTGCAGCAGGTCACCGGTACCGCCGGCCTCGCCCTCGACATCGCCCTCGACCACCGGCTCCCCGGCGCGCCGCACGACCTGGGCATCGGTCAGGGCACGCTGCGCACCCCCGAGGGCGCCCTGCTCAGCCTCCGCGCCCGCTACCCGGGCAGCGACCGCGCCTACACCGGCGTCACCCTCGTCGCCGTCACCGGCGGCACCACCGAACTGGCCCCGCCCGCCCTCCGCGTCACCGGCGCCGACGCCGTCCTCCTCCTCACCCGGGTCCGCCCCCACACCGGCGAACTCGACGTGACCGCCGAGGCACGCGCACTCGGCGCCCTCCTCGCCGACGAACGGCCGTACGACTCCCTCCTCGACCGCCACCTCGCCCTGCACCGCTCCGCCTACCGCCGGGTCGTGCTCGACCTGGCCGCCGACCCGGCCGAACGCACGCTGCCCGGGTCCGAGCTGCTCGACCGGCCGCACAGTGCCGCGCTCATGGAGCGGCTGTTCGCGGCCGGCCGCTACCACCTGCTCTCCGCCGCCGGCCTCAACCCGCCCCGCCTGACCGGCCTGTGGACCGGAGAGTGGGACACCGCCTGGTCCGGGGCCTTCACCAACGACGCCAACGTCAACCTCCAGACCGCCTCGGCCGCGGCCGCCGCCCTGCCGGAGGTCACCGAGGCCTGCGCCACGCTGATCGAGCGGCAGCTCGACGACTGGCGGGAGAACGCGCGTGCGGTGTTCGGTGCCCGGGGCGTGGTCGCGCCCGCGCACAGCGACGGCGAGTCCGGGCTGTCGTACCACTTCAGCCGGGAGTACCCGCTGCACCTGTGGACGGCCGGCGCCGACTGGCTGCTGAAGCCGCTCGTCGACCACGACGAGATCCGCGGCGAGCGCGATCCGCGCACGGCGGACGCGCTCGCCGAGGTCGCCGCGTTCTACGAGGACTTCCTCAGCCGGACCGACGCCGACGGCCACCTGGTGATCGTCCCCTCCTACTCGCCCGAGAACCGGCCGGCGAACGGCAGCTGGGGTGCGGTCAACGCGGCGATGGACCTGTCCGCCGCCCGGCACGCCCTGCGGACGGCGGCCGACTACCACCCGGGCCCCGACGCCGACCGCTGGCGCGCCCTCGCCGACCGGCTGCCGCCGCACCGGGTCAACGCCGACGGGGCGCTCGCCGAGTGGGCGTGGCCCGGTCTCGACGACACCTACGACCACCGCCACCTCAGCCACCTCTACGGCGTCTGGCCACTCGACGAGATCACCCCGTACGACACCCCGGAACTCGCGGCCGCCGCCCACCGGGCCCTCGAACTGCGCGGCGCCGAGAACGACTCCGCGCACGGTCATCTCCACCACGCGCTCATCGCAGCCCGGCTCCGCGACGGCGAACGGGTCGCCGCCGCCCTCGGCCACGTCCTGGACGGGGACTTCTTCCATCCCTCCCTGATGAGCGCCCACTACCCGCGCCGCGACGTCTACAACGCCGACGCCGCGCACACCCTCCCCGCCGTGCTCGTCGAAGCCCTCGTCCAGTCCACCCCGAACCGCCTGGTCCTCCTCCCCGCGCCGCCGGGCGCGCTGAGAACAGGCCGGCTCCACGGCGTCCGCACCCGTTTCGGAGCCGAACTCGACCTCTCCTGGGCTCCCGACGGCGCGCGAGCCGTCCTCAAGCCGTCCCGGACGCTCCGCATCGACCTGTGGACTTCCTCCGGCGCGCAGCCGCTCGACCTCGTGGCCGGAGAAGACCACGTCCTCACCCTGGGGACGTGGTGATCCCCGCAATCCCCCCACCCATGGAAGGGACACCATGGCAACAAGCACGGCAACACGCACCTGCCGCAGGGTCGCCAAGGCCCTGATCGCCCCCGCGCTCGCCCTCGGCGCCACCGTCGGCCTGGCCTCCGCCCCCGCCTCGGCCGCCGTCTGGAGCTCCTGCGACCAGTGGGGCAACACCACGCTGAACGGCTACACCCTCTACAACGACATCTGGGGCTCCGGCGCCGGCAGCCAGTGCATCTGGGCCAACTCCGGCACCAACTGGGGCGTCAACGCCAACCACCCCAACACCGGCGGCATCAAGTCCTACCCCAACGCCAAGAAGGTGATCAACAAGTCGATCACCTCGCTCGGTTCGCTCACCAGCAGCTACAACGTCACGGTCCCGTCGTCCGGTGCCTACAACACGTCGTACGACATCTGGGACACCGGCTACAAGTACGAGATCATGCTCTGGGTCAACAAGACCGGTGCCGTGGGCCCGCTCGGCACCTCGCAGGGCACCGTCACGCTCGGCGGCCACACCTGGACCGTCTACAAGGGCAACAACGGCTCCAACGACGTCTTCTCCTTCGTCCGCACCTCGAACTCGTCCTCCGGCACCGTGAACGTCCTGCCGATCCTGAAGTGGATCAAGGACACCAAGGGCTGGTTCGGGAACGTCACCATCGGTGACTTCCAGCTCGGCTTCGAGATCACGTCCTCTTCCGGCGGTCTGAACTTCACCGTCAACAGCGAGAGCGTCAGCAGCAGTTGACCGGTAGGTGAGCAGCAGGGCCGGTCCCGCGTGCGGTGCGGGGCCGGCCCCCTCGCGGTCAGGCCCGGTCGACCTCGGCGCGCAGCGTGTTGTAGTCGGCGAAGGCCGCGTCGACGTCGGCTCGGGTCAGGCCGTAGCGGGCCAGGTCGTAGGTGTGCTCCCGGGTGCCCTTCGGGCGGGCCGCGGCGGCCGCGAGACGCGCCGCGTCGGCGTCGGTCCAGCGGGCGCCCACGGCCGCGTAGAGCTTCGGGGCGCCCGCGGCCGGGTCGGCGCCCAGCCAGGAGTACGGCACGTCGACGAGCAACTCGCGGGGGACGGCCGCCCGGGAGGCCAGGCCGCGGGAGGCCGAGCGGGCCAGCAGCCGCAGCCAGGTGGCGCCGATCCAGTGCGGGTCGACCGGGCGGGTGTTCACCGCCATCCCGTGTTCGACCAGGCTGCAGAAGGAGGCCACGGCGGTGGCCGGATCGCGGTGCGTCCACACGATCGTGGCGTCCGGGAAGACCGCGCGCAGCGCGTCCAGGTTCTCCAGGTGCAGCGGCGACTTCAGCACCCAGCGACGGCGTGGGCGGCCGTACTGGAGCACCTGGTAGATCTGCTTGAGGTAGCGGTAGTCCGCCTCGAAGTCACGGGTCTCGTGCCAGGGCAGGTACTCGGGGATCACGGCCTGGGACAGCGGCATCACCGTGTGCGGCAGGGCGAAGGTGCACTCCTCCGGGCCCTCGGGACGCAGGGCGTGGATGTGCCGGAAACGCGGCGCGAACAGGTTGATCCCGTCCACCAGGCGGCGGGCCGCCGTGATCGCCCTCTCCCGTTCCGCGGGGGTGCGTTCCAGGGCGGGGGCCAGCAACTCCCAGAGCAGCGGACAGCGGTGGTCCGCGGAGAGGGACAGCACGCTGTGCGTGAGGGTGGTGGCGGTACGGGGCAGTCCCACCACGAACACCGGTGCGGTGATGGGCTCCTGCTCGATCCCGGGATGCTCGGCGAGCAGCCGGCGGACCCGGGCCCGGTTGGCGAGGTGCCGGCCGACGTGTCCGCGTGCGGACAGCCAGCCGACCGGGGTGAGGTGTTCGGCACCCGCCCAACATCGCAGCAGGTGACGGAAGTCGTCGGTGTACGGCTCGTCGCCCCCGGCGGGACCGGCCGCGTCGAGCAGCCGGTCGAAGGCCCGGTCCGGTGCGCGGCGGCCGCGGAAGCCGGGTCCGAGGAGCAGGTTGGCGAGCGTCAGGGGGATCGGGTCCATGGGCACGGGGACGGGGCCCTTCGTGGGGGACAGGTGAGGGGGTACTGCCTACCCCCTGCAACTGTCCGACCACACTGCCGAGTTGAGACATTTACCGGCCGGTAACGCGTGGCGTCGATATCCGGCCGGACTACTCCTCCGCCGCCACCGGCAGCTTCGCGCCGTCGCGCAGGAACAGCGGGATCCGGTCCAGTGGCGCGTCCACCGTCACCGCCGTACCGCCCTCGTACGAGGCGCCCGTCCACGCGTCCGTCCAGCGGGCGCCCGCCGGCAGGTACGCCGTCCGGGCCGTGGCGCCCGCCGTCAGTACCGGCGCCACCAGGAGGTCCCGGCCGAACAGGTACGCGTCGTCGACCGTCCAGGCGGTCTGGTCCTGCGGGAACTCCAGGAACAGCGGCCGCAGCACCGGCAGACCCTCCTCATGGGCCTCCCGCATGACCCGCAGCACGTACGGCTTCAGGCGCTCGCGCAGCCGCAGGTACTTCTCCAGGATGGCGCCGGCCTCCTCGCCGTACGACCACACCTCGTTCGGGCCGCCGGTCATGTCGGGGCCGAGCGGCATGCCCGGGTCACGGAAGCCGTGCAGCCGCATCAGCGGGGACAGCGCGCCGAACTGGAACCAGCGGACCATCACCTCGCGGTACGCCGGGTCGTCCGGGTCGCCGCCGTGGAAGCCGCCGATGTCCGTGTTCCACCAGGGGATGCCGGACAGCCCGGTGTTGAGCCCGGCCGCGATCTGGCGGCGCAGCGTCGCGAAGTCGGTGCCGATGTCACCCGACCAGACGGCGGCGCCGTAGCGCTGGCTGCCCGCCCAGGCCGACCGGTTGAGGGTGACCACCTCCTCGCCCTGCGCCCGCAGGCCCTCGTAGAAGGTGCGGGAGTTCTCGGCCGGGTAGCTGTTGCCGACCTCCAGGCCCGGGCCGGTCCAGTAGCGCAGGTTCTCCTGGAAACCGGGCTTCAGCTCCGGCTCGCAGGCGTCCAGCCAGAAGGCCGTGATGCCGTAGGGGTCGAGGTAGTTCTCCTTGATCCTCGACCACACGAACGCCCGGGCGTCCGGGTTGGTGGCGTCGTAGAAGGCCACCTGGACGGTCGACGCCACCTCCTTGTCCGGCCAGTCCGCGTGCGCCATCGGACCGTACTGGGTGCCGATGAAGTAGCCGCGCTGCTCCATGACGGCGTGGTTCTCGCTCAGCGGCGACACCGACGGCCAGACGCTCACCACCAGCTTGATGCCCAGCTCGTCCAGTTCCCGGACCATCGCGGCCGGGTCCGGCCACTCCTTCGGGTCGAACTTCCACTCGCCCAGATGCGTCCAGTGGAAGAAGTCGCAGACGATCGCCGAGACGGGCAGCCCACGGCGTTTGTACTCGCGGGCCACGGCGAGGAGTTCGTCCTGGGTGCGGTAGCGCAGCTTGCACTGCCAGAAGCCCGCCGCCCACTCCGGCAGCATCGGCGAACGGCCGGTCACCGCGCTGTAGTTGCGCTGTCCGTCGGCCGGATCGCCCACGGTGATCCAGTAGTCGAGCTGGCGGGCCGAGTCGGCCACCCAGCGGGTGCCGTTGCCCGCCAGCTCGACCCGGCCGATCGCCGGGTTGTTCCACAGCAGGGTGTAGCCGCGGCTGGAGACCAGGACCGGGACGGAGACCTCGGCGTTGCGCTGGACCAGGTCCAGTACCAGGCCCTTCTGGTCGAGGCGCCCGTGCTGGTGCTGGCCCAGGCCGAACAGCTTCTCGCCCTCGTAGGCGGCGAACCGCTGCTCGAGACGGTGGTAGCCGTTGCCGACGGCGGTGTAGAGCCGGGAGCCGGGCCACCAGAAGTGGGCGCGTTCCTCGGCCAGCACCTCCGAGAGGTCGTCGGTGCGCAGGAAGCGGACCAGGCCCTGGGCGGACACCTCGACGGTCAGGCTCCCGACCGTCAGCCGCCCCTCGCCGTCGGTGATCCCGACGGTCGACGCGGCCTGCGGACGCTCGCCGAGCAGGGCGCCCGGCAGCCCGTCGAGGACCGGGCCGCCGAGCCGGGCGCGCACCCGGACGGCGTCCGGCCCCCACGGCTCGATCCGCAGGGTCTCCTGGCGCCCGCTCCACTCCAGACCGCCGTCCCGTTCACGGAACGTGCCGACGGTGGGGGAGGACTGCGCGAGACTCACCTTGGGCTGGTGGTCCGCGAACTGGATGTCGGCAGGCTGGTTCACGTCAAGTCCTCCTGGAGGAGTGCAGACAGGGGGGTGCCCCGGCGCGGCGGGGCCCTGCAAACGAGGCGTGCGAAAGGCTCAGGAGCCGGCCGGTGCCGGTCCCGTGCTCGCCCTTACCGTCAACTCGGGTGCGATCAGCACGACTTCGTCGCTGCCGTGGCCGTCCAGCTTGGCCACCAGGTGCTCCACGGCATGGCGGCCCATCTCCTGGGCGGGGATGGCGACCGAGGTCAGCCGCACCGAGGCCTGGACGGCGACCTGCTCCGGGCAGATCGCGACCACCGACACGTCCTCGGGCACCGCCCGGCCCTGCTGCCGGAGCAGGGCGAGCAGGGGTTCCACCGCGGACTCGTTCTGCACGACGAACCCCGTGGTGCCCGGGCGTTCGTCGAAGACCCGGGCCAGCGTGGCGGCCATCGCGTCGTAGCCCCCCTCGCACGGCCGGTGCAGCACCCCGAGGCCCAGTTCCCTCGCCCGGGACCGCAGGCCGTCCAGGGTCCGCTCGGCGAAGCCGGTGTGCCGTTCGTAGACCGCCGGGGCCTCGCCGATGACAGCGATGTCGCGGTGGCCGAGTTTGGCGAGGTGCTCCACGCAGAGCGCCCCGGTGGCCCCGAAGTCGAGATCGACGCAGGTCAGCCCGGAGGTGGCGGCGGGCAGGCCGATGAGCACGGACGGCTGGCCGCTCCCCCTGAGCAGCGGCAGCCGCTCGTCCTCGAGCTCCACGTCCATCAGGATCATGGCGTCGGCCAGTCCGCTGCCGGTGACCCGGCGCACCGCGTCCGGACCCTCCTCACCGGTGAGCAGCAGGACGTCGTAGCCGTGGATGCGGGCGGTGGTGGCCACCGCGATCGCGATCTCCATCATCACCGGCACGTACATGTCCGTCCGCAGCGGGATCATCAGCGCGATGATGTTCGACCGGCTGCTGGCCAGGGCGCGGGCACCGGCGTTCGGGTGGTAGCCCAGCTCCCGGATGCTCTGCTCGACCCGCTGCCGGGTGGTGGCGGAGATGGACCGCTTGCCGCTGAGGACATAGCTCACCGTGCTCGCCGAGACTCCGGCGTGCTGGGCGACCTCGGCGAGGGTGACCATCCAGCTCTCCAAGCTTTGTGAAGCGCTTCGACAGTGCGCATTGCTGACAAGGGCGAGTGAGGGTGGTTCGACAGTAGCCCCAGTGAAGGTGGGTGTCCATAGGTTGTCGAAGCGCTTCGACAGCGAAGAAGTGGCCCGTCCTCGCCGAACCGTCCCCCGTGAGGGTCCCTCGATGCAACACCGGGGACCGCGGGGTGCCCCGATCGGACCGCGAGGACTGGTGGGCGCGGCCCGTTTGGGGTACCAACGATCCAGTAGCACTGGTCGGTAACGAACGGTCCTCAACGTCCCCTTTCGTGGCGAGGTGAGCCTCAATGTCCGCCCCCACCACCAAGAAACCCACCGTCTCCGAGCGGGAGGCCCGCCAGGTGGCGGAGGCCGCCCGGGAACAGCACTGGCGCAAGCCCAGCTTCGCCAAGGAACTGTTCCTCGGGCGCTTCCGGCTCGACCTCATCCACCCCCATCCGCTCCCGGCGGACGAGGACGTGCGCCGCGGCGAGGAGTTCCTCGCCCGACTGCGCGAGTTCTGCGAAACGAAGATCGACTCGGCGCTGATCGAACGCGAGGCGCGCATCCCCGACGAGGTGATCGCCGGCCTCAAGGAACTCGGCGCCCTCGGCATGAAGATCGCCCCCAGGTACGGCGGCCTCGGCCTCACCCAGGTCTACTACAACCGGGCCCTCGCCCTGGCCGGCTCCGCCAACCCGGCGGTCGGCGCGCTGCTCTCCGCCCACCAGTCGATCGGCGTGCCGCAGCCGCTGAAGATCTTCGGCACCCAGGAGCAGAAGGACGCGTTCCTGCCGCGCTGCGCCCGCACCGACATCTCGGCGTTCCTGCTCACCGAGCCGGACGTCGGCTCCGACCCGGCCCGCCTCGCCACCACCGCCGTACGGGACGGGGACGACTACGTCCTCGACGGCGTGAAGCTCTGGACCACCAACGGCGTCGTCGCCGACCTGCTCGTCGTCATGGCCCGCGTGCCGAAGTCCGAGGCCGGAAAGGGCGGCATCACGGCCTTCGTGGTCGAGGCCGACTCCGAGGGCGTCACCGTCGAGAACCGCAACGCCTTCATGGGCCTGCGCGGCCTGGAGAACGGCGTCACCCGCTTCCACCAGGTCCGGGTCCCGGCCGCCAACCGCATCGGCCCCGAGGGCGCGGGCCTCAAGATCGCCCTCACCACCCTCAACACCGGGCGCCTCTCGCTCCCCGCGATGTGCGTGGGCGCCGGCAAGTGGTGCCTGAAGATCGCCCGGGAGTGGTCCGGGGTCCGCGAGCAGTGGGGCAAGCCGGTCGCACTGCACGAGGCGGTCGGCTCGAAGATCAGCTTCATCGCGGCGACCACCTTCGCCCTGGAGGCGGTCGTCGACCTGTCCTCCCAGATGGCCGACGAGGACCGCAACGACATCCGCATCGAGGCCGCCCTCGCCAAGCTCTACGGCTCCGAGATGGGCTGCCTGATGGCCGACGAGCTGGTGCAGATCCGCGGCGGCCGCGGCTTCGAGACGGCGGAGTCCCTCAGGGCACGCGGCGAACGGGCGGTCCCCGCCGAGCAGATGCTGCGCGACCTGCGCATCAACCGCATCTTCGAAGGCTCCACCGAGATCATGCACCTGCTGATCGCACGGGAGGCGGTGGATGCGCACCTCTCGGTCGCGGGCGACCTCATCGACCCCGACAAGTCCCTCCAGGACAAGGCGAGGGCGGGCGCGAACGCGGGCGTCTTCTACGCCAGGTGGCTGCCGAAACTGGTCGCGGGGCCGGGGCAGCTCCCCACGTCCTACGGCGACTTCAAGCACGGCATCGACCTCTCGCCGCACCTGCGCTACGTGGAGCGGCACGCCCGCAAGCTCGCCCGGTCCACCTTCTACGCCATGTCCCGCTGGCAGGGCCGGATGGAGACCAAGCAGGGCTTCCTGGGCCGGATCGTGGACATCGGCGCCGAACTGTTCGCGATGAGCGCGGCGTGTGTCCGCGCCGAGCTGCTGCGCCGCGAGGGTGAGCACGGACGCGAGGCCTACCAGCTCGCCGACGCGTTCTGCCGACAGGCCCGCATCCGCGTCGACGAGCTGTTCACCCGCCTCTGGTCGAACACCGACGACCTGGACCGCAAGGTGGTCGAGGGCGTGCTCGGCGGTTCCTACGAGTGGCTGGAGCAGGGGATCGTCGACCCGTCGGGCGAGGGCCCGTGGATCGCCGACGCGACCCCCGGGCCGTCCCGGCGGGACAACGTCCGCCGTCCGCTGAAGTAGCGGTTCAGCAGTACTTGTCGCTCGGATCCCGCGTCGTCCAGGAGCAGGAGTCGACCTTGGCGCCACTCGCCCGGGTCAGCGTCGCCGTGTCGCTCGTGTTGTTCCACACGTAGGCGCGGCGGTTCTGGAACTTGTCCGACGCGGTGTCCGTGCCCCGTCCGGTGTGCACCTTCATCGTCTTGTGGGCGCCGATCCTGACGTCCTTGAACACGTACCGGTGGTTGGAGGCGTCCTTGAGCACCCAGCCCTTGAGCGAGACGGCCGAGCCGCCGGTGTTCTTGATCTGCACCCACTCGGCGTTGAGGCTGGCGTTGGAGCGGTTGTCGCTGCCCGGGCTGTCGAACCAGACGTGGTAGACGGTGACGCCGCCGGCCGCCTGGGCCGGGGTGCTGAGCACGGTGCCGGTGAGCAGCGCGGCGCCCGCGAGCGCGGGCAGGGCAGCGCGTATGTGCGGAGTACGCATGGAGAGATCCCCCCTGGATCCACATAGGACGAGACAGCAGTGTTATCACATGATCTTCACCTGAATCTCACAAAGGGAATTCCGCGTCATACGACGCCAAGAACTGATAACGCACCCGCCTGAGGGATGCGCTGTCCGCCAGGCCGCCCGTTGCGGCAACAATGGGGGGATGACCGACAGTCCCGCCAGTCCGGCCCCCCTCGCCGACCCGCATCTCGTGTACGACCCGCTCGTGGGTGACGGCCCGAAGGGCGTGGTGATCCTCGGCTCCACCGGATCCATCGGCACCCAGGCCATCGACCTCGTGCTGCGCAACCCCGACCGCTTCCGGGTCACCGCCCTCTCCGCGAACGGCGGCCGCGTCGCCCTCCTCGCCGAACAGGCGCACCGGCTGCGGGTGCGGACCGTGGCGGTCGCCCGCGAGGACGTCGTACCGGCCCTGCGCGAGGCGCTGACCGGGCTCTACGGCCCCGGCGAACCGCTTCCCGAGATCCTCGCCGGACCCGACGCGGCCACGCAGGTCGCCGCCACCGACTCCGCGCAGTGCCACACCGTCCTCAACGGCATCACCGGATCCATCGGCCTCGCGCCGACCCTCGCCGCCCTGGAGGCGGGCCACACCCTCGCGCTCGCCAACAAGGAGTCGCTGATCGTCGGCGGTCCGCTGGTCAAGGCGCTCGCCAAGCCCGGCCAGATCATCCCGGTGGACTCCGAGCACGCGGCGCTCTTCCAGTCGCTGGCGGCGGGAACCCGGGCCGACGTCCGCAAGCTGGTCGTCACGGCGTCCGGCGGCCCCTTCCGCGGCCGCACCAGGGCCGAACTCGCGGACGTCACCGTCGAGGAAGCGCTCGCCCACCCCACCTGGGCGATGGGCCCGGTCATCACGATCAACTCCGCGACCCTGGTCAACAAGGGACTGGAAGTCATCGAGGCGCACCTCCTCTACGACATTCCCTTCGACCGCATTGAGGTGGTCGTGCACCCGCAGTCGTATGTCCACTCGATGGTCGAGTTCACGGACGGATCCACGATCGCGCAGGCGACGCCCCCCGACATGCGGGGGCCGATCGCCATCGGTCTCGGCTGGCCCGAACGGGTCCCCGACGCGGCACCCGCCTTCGACTGGAGCAAGGCCTCCACCTGGGAGTTCTTCCCCCTGGACAACGAGGCCTTCCCGTCGGTGAACCTCGCCCGGCACGTCGGGGAGCTCGCGGGCACCGCCCCGGCGGTGTTCAATGCGGCCAACGAGGAATGCGTCGAGGCCTTCCGGAGCGGTCTGCTGCCCTTCAACGGGATCATGGAGACCGTCACCCGGGTGGTGGAGGAACACGGCGCCCCTCGTACGGGAACTTCGCTCACCGTGCCGGACGTCCTCGAAGCGGAGACCTGGGCACGGGCCCGGGCCCGGGAACTGACAGCACTGACGGCGACCGCGGAGGCGCGTGCATGACAGCCCTGATGATGATCCTCGGCATAGTCGTCTTCGTGGTCGGCCTGCTGGTCTCGATCGCCTGGCACGAGCTGGGCCACCTCTCCACCGCCAAGCTCTTCGGCATCCGGGTCCCGCAGTACATGGTCGGCTTCGGCCCGACCATCTGGTCGCGGCACAAGGGCGACACCGAGTACGGGATCAAGGCCATCCCGCTCGGCGGCTACATCCGCATGATCGGCATGTTCCCGCCCGGCGCCGACGGCCGCATCACCGCGCGCTCCACCTCGCCCTGGCGCAGCATGATCGAGGACGCCCGCTCGGCGGCCTTCGAGGAACTCCAGCCCGGCGACGAGACCCGCCTCTTCTACACGCGCGCCCCCTGGAAACGCGTGATCGTGATGTTCGCGGGCCCGTTCATGAACCTCGTCCTGGCGGTGGCGCTGTTCCTCACCGTCCTGATGGGCTTCGGCATCAGTCAGCAGACCACCACGGTCAGCTCGGTCTCCCAGTGCGTGATCGCGCAGAGCGAGAACCGCGACAGCTGCAAGAAGACCGACGCGGCCTCCCCGGCCGCGGCGGCGGGCCTGAAGGCCGGCGACAAGATCCTCTCCTTCAACGGCGTCGAGACCACCAGCTGGAACCAGCTCTCCGACCTGATCCGGTCCACCCCCGGCAAGGACGTCGCGATCGTCGTCCAGCGCAAGGGGCAGGACGTCACCCTGCACGCGAGGATCGCCACCAACCAGGTCGCCAAGAAGGACTCCAGCGGCCAGATCGTCCAGGGCCAGTACGTCACCGCCGGCTTCCTCGGCTTCAGCGCCGCCACCGGCATCGTCCGTCAGGACTTCGGCGACTCGGTGACGTGGATGGGCGACCGCCTCGGCGAGGCCGTCGACTCCATCGCGAGCCTGCCCGGCAAGATCCCGGCCCTGTGGGACGCGGCCTTCGACGGCGCCCCCCGCCAGCCGGACTCGCCGATGGGCGTGGTCGGCGCCGCCCGCGTCGGCGGCGAGATCTTCACCCTCGACATCCCGCCCACCGAGCAGCTGGCGATGGCCCTGATGCTGGTGGCAGGCTTCAACCTCTCCCTGTTCCTCTTCAACATGCTCCCGCTGCTCCCGCTCGACGGCGGGCACATCGCGGGCGCCCTGTGGGAGTCACTGCGCCGGAACCTGGCCAAGGTGCTCCGCCGCCCCGACCCGGGCCCGTTCGACGTGGCGAAGCTGATGCCGGTGGCTTATGTGGTGGCGGGCATCTTCGTCTGCTTCACCATCCTCGTGCTGATCGCCGACGTGGTTAACCCTGTGAAAATCTCATAGCCACACTGCGTTCGAAGCGGCCCGGAACACCGTGTTCCGGGCCGCTTCCATCGAGTGGGTTTACCGGTGGGTGATGTGCTCGCTCCGGTGCCGGTGCCGTAATCTCAAGGCTGGAACCCGCTTACGACGGGACCTGGACCTAGATCCACGACTTGGGGTTGCACAGCAGATGACTGCGATTTCTCTCGGCATGCCGTCCGTTCCGACCAAGCTCGCCGAGCGCCGGAAGAGCCGGCAGATCCAGGTCGGCTCCGTGGCGGTCGGCGGGGACGCCCCGGTCTCGGTCCAGTCGATGACGACGACCCGTACGTCCGACATCGGCGCGACCCTCCAGCAGATCGCCGAGCTGACGGCGTCCGGCTGCCAGATCGTCCGGGTCGCCTGCCCCACCCAGGACGACGCCGACGCCCTCGCGACGATCGCGAGGAAGTCCCAGATCCCGGTCATCGCGGACATCCACTTCCAGCCGAAGTACGTCTTCGCCGCGATCGAGGCCGGCTGCGCCGCCGTCCGCGTCAACCCGGGCAACATCAAGCAGTTCGACGACAAGGTCAAGGAGATCGCGCGGGCCGCGAAGGACCACGGCACCCCGATCCGCATCGGCGTCAACGCCGGCTCCCTGGACCGCCGGTTGCTCCAGAAGTACGGCAAGGCGACCCCGGAGGCGCTGGTCGAGTCGGCCCTGTGGGAGGCGTCCCTCTTCGAGGAGCACGACTTCCGGGACATCAAGATCTCCGTCAAGCACAACGACCC
>NZ_JBEYFC010000032.1:0-34010 GCF_040634175.1 Streptomyces sp. NPDC007162 | reverse complement strand
CGCCGGGAGTCGTCCCGGTCCGCGCTGCGGTCGGTGGGGCCGGGGTCAGCCGAGCAGCTTGGACGCCAGGGTGGCGGCGTTGTACGAGCCCCAGCCGGTGGTGAAGTCCCAGCCGGTCGCCGCCGAGTAGGCGCCGTTGCTGCCGCTGGTGATGTCGTGGAAGCCGGTGCCGCTCGCCGCGTACAGGGCGGGGTTGGCGAAGCCCAGGTTGGCCTTGCCCGCCGCCGCGGCCTGCTGGTTGTAGAGGGCCGCGAACGCCGCCCACTCGGGGGCCGCCGCGCTGGTGCCGCCGACCGAGGACCAGGAGCCCTGCGAGTAGATGGAGACACCGGGGCTCGGGTTGGCGTGCGCCGAGACGTCCGGGACCTGGCGGAAGCCGCCGCCCGCGCTCTTCTGGACGGCCGTCTGCCAGCTCGGGATCTTGAAGACGGAGGACTTGCCGCCACCGCCGCCGGACCAGGCCACCTCCTTGCTGAAGGCGTTCGCGGAGGTCACCGTCAGCTTGGTGCCGCCGACGCCCGTGACGTACGGGTCGCTGGCCGGGTAGTCGACGGAGGTGCCGCCGTCGCCCGCGTCGTCGGAGCCGTCGTCACCGGAGGCCGCGTAGAAGCCGAGACCCTCAGCGGCACCCGCCTTGAAGACCGCGTCCACCGCGTTGATGTTGGAGGTGGTGCGGGCGGACTCGGCGGCGCCCCAGCTGATCGAGGTGGTCGGGATGCCGCTGTCGACGATGGCCTGGTACGTGTCGACCTCGCCGGCGTCGGAGTTGGGGCCCTCGAACACGGTGACGTTCGCCTTCGGGGCGATCGCGTGCAGCACCTCGATGTCCAGCTCGACCTCGACCTGGCCGTCACCGAGCGCGCCGGAGCCGCCGTCCACCTTGGACACGGTCGGAGCGGGGGAGCCCAGGCTGTAGTTGGTGTCGTACTTGGTGATGTTGGACTGCTGGAAGCCGTCGAACTCGAGCAGCGCGATCTTCTGGCCGCTGCCGGTGTACGTGCCCGAGACGTTGTAACCGCCCTTGAGCTGGGCCGGGGTGTAGCCGCCGCCGGGGCCGTTGTGCGGGGAGACGGTGTGCGGGGTCGCCTGGTGGTGCAGCTGGACCCGGTTGTTGAGGCCCGCCACGTCGCTGACGATGGCGGCCAGCGAGGACGGCAGGGTCGGCGCGCTGTCGTTGGCGTAGAAGGAGCGGCCCGACGCACTGTCCTTCCACGTGGACAGCTGGGTGCCGAAGGCCTTCTGCAACTGGGCGGCGGTGCCGCTGGCGTCGACCAGCAGGTTGCCCGAGTGCACCTTGCCGACGGTGACGCCCTGCGAACGCAGGTAGTCCTTCAGCTTCTTCACCTCGGCGTCGGTCCGGCCGAAGCGGGCCGCGAACTGGCCCTTCGTCAGGTAGTGCCCGTAGGAGGCGGAGTGCGGGTCGCTGACCTTCGCGATGAAGGTGTCCAGTGCCGTGCCGCCTCTGGGCGTCAGGCTGATCGCCACGGATATGCGCTTGCCCGCGGCGACCTTGCCGGTGCGGGCGGCGTCCTGCTTCAGTCCGGGCAGGACGTCCCCGGCGACGGCGGCACGCGCCGTGTGCGGGGCGTTCGCCGCGTAGGCGGCGGGGACGACCGCAGTGACCAGGGCGGGCGCGGCGACCAGACCGAGCAGCTTCAGACGAGACTTCACCGAAGTCCTCCGGTGGGTGGGGGGTGGGGAGTGTCCCGGAAACGGAACGGCTTCACCGTAGGAACTCCGGCCCCGCCCCCATAAGCGGGGGAACCCTTGCGTTGCGTGTTAACCGCGGGTGTCGAGAGTGCGCGGGACGCGCGGGCGCAACGGCTGACTGATCGTCATGGCCGTTGCCACCGTGCGGGGTTGGTCGTCGTCGGCGGTGTCGACCGCCGCCGCCCCGGAGGCGAGGACCGCGACCGCCATCGCGTGGGCCAGCGCCGTGCGGGACCGCACCCCGAACTTGCGGTACACCCGCGACAGGGCGCCCTCCACCGTCTTGACGCTGATGAACAGTTCCGCGGCCACCTCCCGGTTGGTGGCCCCGCCGCCGACCAGTTCGGCGATCCTGGCCTCCGCGGGCGTCAGTTCGGGCCCGCCCGCCTCCCCGCCGCGCTCCCCGGCGTCCAGCCGGGCCAGCTCGTCCCCGGCCCGGACCGCGAGCGGGGCCGCACCGATCCGGCCGGCCGTCTCCAGGGCCTCCGCCAGCGCCGCGCGCGCCGCGTTGCGGCGACGGGCCCGGCGCTCGACCGCGCCGAGCGCGATCAGGGTCCGTACCAGCTCGACGGGGAGCGGGAGCCGGCGCAACAGGTCGGCGGCGGCGCGCAGGCGTACCGCCCCCTCCTTCGCCCGGCCGAGGGCCGCCTCGCGCAGCCCCTCCGCCCGCTCCAGCGCCGCCGGTACGCTGCCGGGCACGCCCTCGGCCATCCGCGCCCGGGCGTCGCGGAGCACCTCCCCGGCCGCGTCGGTCTCACCCAGCACGACCAGCGCCTCGGCCAGGTCGGCGTACCAGTGCAGCAGGGGTGGGTCGGCGGCGGACATGGCCTCGCCGAGTTCCCTCACCCGTTGCAGCGCCTCCACCGCGGCCGCGGCCCCGCGCGGATCCCCGCCGAGCAACTCGGCCTGCCCGAGCACCGCGAGCGCGCGCAGCAGGAACAGCCGGTCGCCGTCGGCCTCCGAGGCCCGCACCGCCCGCGCGGCCAGTCGCCGGGCCTCCTCGGCGGTGCCGCCGGCGGTCGCGGCGAGCGCCGCCGCGTACAGCGCCGGAGCCGCCTCGGCCATGGCGCGTGAGCACTGGGCCGCAGTGTGCAGGGCCTCCCGGCAGTGCCCGGCACGGACCTGGATCCGGGTCAGCGCCACCCGGGTCGCCAGCACCTCCTCCACCCCGGCCGACCCGTCGATCGCGGCCAGCAGCCGTACGACCTGGTCGCGGGCCTCGGTCACCCGGTCGGAGTCCAGGGCGAGGATCGCCCGCATCCGGACGAGCCGCCGGCTCTCCGGGCCGCCGTCGGCGCCGCCGGCCAGCGCCAGCGCCTCGCCCAGCGCGGCGTCGGCGGCGTCCGGCCGCCCGCCCAGGGACCGCACCCGGGCGAGGGTGGCCAGGGCACCGACCGCGGTGTCCGTGTCGCCCGCCGCGGCCGCCTGCCGCGCGGCCCACCGGGCGTGCCGGGCCGCCTGCGCCAACTCCCCGCACAGCAACCCCCGTACGGCGGCCCAGTGGTGCAGGGCGGCCTCGGCGCCGGGATCCCCGGCCGCGTCCTTCAGCCCCTCCTCGATCAGGTCCGCGGCGCCCTCCAGGGCCTGCCCGGCGCCGCGCAGCAGGACCAGGCGGGCCCGTACCCGCCGCGCCGCGCAGTCCGACCGGGCCAGTACCGCCCCGGCGGCCTCGGCCGCCTCCTGGGTCAGTCCGGCGTCGCAGGCGTACTCGGCGGCGGCCAGCAGCCGTTCGGCACGTTCCGCCGGGAGCCCGGCCGGGGTGCGGCGGACGGCGAGCGCGGCCAGGTCGTGGGCGGCGCCGGGGGCGCCGTCCCGGCGGGCGGACCCGGCCGCGGCGATCAGGGTGCGGGCGGTGGCCTCGTCCTCGTACGGGTGGGCGAGCGCGAGGTGCCGGGCCTGCTCCACGGGCGCGGTCACCGCCCGGGCCAGCAGCGCGTGCGCCTGCCGGCGGCCGTGCTCGGGGGCGTCCGCGTGCACGGCCGCCCGCAGCACGGGGTGGTGGAACCGTACGACCCCGTCGGCGTCGGCCGTCGCGATGCCGAGCCGTTCGGCCCGCGCGAGGTCCGCGGCGGGGTCGGGGAGCCCGGCGGCGCGCAGCAGGGTGAGGCTGGGGCGGGCGGCGGCGCTCGCCACGAGCAGGGTGTGCAGCACCGTCTCCGGCAGCGAACGGGCGTCCGCCAGCAGGAGGTCGCGCAGCCGCGGCGGCACGGGCGGCGCCGCGGGGAAGCCGGCCGGCGTCCGGGCGTGCCGGGCGGCCCGCCCCAACTCCAGTGCGTAGTACGGGTTTCCGGCGGCCGTCTGCTGGACCGCCCGCAGCAGCGCCGGGGGCAGGTCGGCGCCCAGGTCGGTGCGCACGAGGCGCGCCGTGTCACCGTCCGTCAGAGGCGGTACCGGGAGCTCGACGGTGCCGGCCGGGCAGCAGCGCAGCCGTCCGGGCTGGCCGCCGTCCGCCACCCGCTCGGTGGCGAGCATCCGTATGCCGGGGTCCCGTCCGGTGCCGGTATCGAGGTGGCGCATCGCGAAGGCGAGCACCTCGGCGGTCGGTTCGTCGAGCCACTGCAGGCCGTCGACGACCAGCAGGAGAGGGCCCGCCGCGGCCAGGGCGCGCAGCACGTCGAGGACGGCGAGGCGGACCGCGAGCAGGCCCCGGCCGTCGGCCGGTTCCCGGCCGCGCAGCAGGGCCGCCCGCAGCGCGGCCCGCGGCTCGGGCGGCAGCGCGACCAGGCGGCTGTCCGGGACGGGCGCGAACAGGTCGACGAGTCCGGCGAAGGGGAGGCCCGCGTCCGGTGCGGCGGGTGTGCAGCGCAGGACGGCCGGGCCCGCGGCCGGGGTGGTCGCCGGCGCGTCCGGCAGGGCGTCCATAAGGGCGTCCAGGAGGGCGGACTTGCCGATGCCGGCGGGGCCGTGCAGGAGCACCCCGGGGCGCGTCGCCGCCTGGACCCGGGCGGCGTCGAGCAGCGCGCGGCGCCCGGTCAGAAGCATGTGTTCATGACAAACCTTGATGATCGGCTTGTCAATGACGTCGGTCACCCGCCGGGCCCGGCCCGAGGGCGGAGCGTCGGGTAAGACCCGGTGTGACCTGGGTAAGTCCCCAGGTGTGACATAAAGGAACAGGCAATGACTTTCTCCTGAATCCGTCGTTACGGAACGAGGAAGGCTCTCCGGCCCTCCTTCTGTGCGTAGGCAATGTGCACAGGCAGGGAAGTCAGGACTGACGACATGGGTTTGACCAGTCGAACGACCGTATACGCGATGGTGGCGCTCGCCGCTCTGTGCGTGGCGCTGCTGGTTTGGATCTGGCCACGGCTCGCCCAATCGGGACTGTGGCAGGTGCTGGGCCGGCTGGCAGCGATCGGCGTCACACAGGTGACGATCGTCGCCGCGTTCGCATGCGCGGTGAACTCGTCGTACCAGTTCTTCGGATCCTGGAACGAGCTGTTCGGGAACGTCGACACCGCACCCGTCGGCGTGACCCAGGCGGCCGGCGGGAACGGCAACGGCACGGTGAACGGCATCAGCACCGTCCACGGCGGGGCACTCGTCCAGCCTGCGGGCGACGAGCAGCTGCGCCGGGTCAGCGGGCTGCCGAACGGGCCGGCCGCGGCCGTCGGGCGGGTGGAGTCGGTCAAGGTCATCGGCCGGCGCACCGGCGTGGTCGACCCGGCCTTCGTCTACCTGCCGCCGCAGTACTTCCAGAAGGCGTACCACCGGATGCGCTTCCCGGTGATCGTCGCGCTCAGCGGGTACCCGGGCAGCATCTTCAACCTCGCCCAGCACCTGCGGGTCTCGCAGACCGCGGGCGAACTGCAGAGCAAGGGCCGGATGCAGCCGACGATCATGGTGATGATCCGGCCCACCATCGCGCCCCCGCGCGACACCGAGTGCGTGGACGTCCCGGGCGGACCGCAGACCGAGACCTTCCTGGCCAAGGACCTGCCCGACGCGATCAAGTCCGCGTACCGGGCCGGCCACGACGCCAGCGCCTGGGGCGTCATGGGCTACTCCTCGGGCGGCAGCTGCGCGCTCCAGCTGACCATGCGCAACCCCGGCGTCTACACCACGGCCGCCGCCCTGTCGCCCGACTACCGGGTCAAGGACGACCCCACCACCGGCAACCTCTTCGGCAGCGGTCTCGGCCGCCAGGCCCGGGTCGACGGCCACGACCTGATGTGGCGCCTGAAGCACCTGCCCGTCCCACAGGTCTCCGTCCTGGTCGCCAACAGCAAGCACGGCGAGAAGGGCTACCCGGAGACCGAGGCCTTCATCAAGGCCGTCAGGGCACCCATGAAGGTCGTGTCGATACTCCCCGAGAACGGCAGCCACAACTTCCCCACCTGGGTACGGGAGATGCCCGCCGCCCTGACGTGGATGAACGGCCAGCTGACCTTCCCGCAGGACGTCGTACCCCGCCACCTCACCAAGAAGAAGACCCCGGCCACGGGCACCCCCAGCCCGAAGCCCGACAAGGGCTCACTCCGCGCAGAGGGCACCGAACCCCGCCCCACGGCCACCACGCGCCGCTAGTCGGCGGGGCCCTGTGCCGGGGGCGGACCTCAGATCCAGGTGTCCAGCCACATCCTGGACTGCCAGCCGGTGTACGGGATCGTCTGGCCGGTGTAGATCGGGAAGAAGTAGACGAAGTTCCAGGCGATCAGGACGACGAGGGCGCCCGCGGCCATCGCGCCGCGGATGCGCCGGTGGCGGGTCGCGTCCGGGGGACCCACCAGCGCGCCGATCATCATCGCCACGGCCAGGCACAGGTACGGCACGAAGACGACGGCGTAGAAGGAGAAGATCGTACGGTCCTGGTAGAGGAACCAGGGGAGGTATCCGGCGGCCACCGCGCACAGGATCGCACCGGCCCGCCAGTCGCGGCGCAGGGCCCAGCGGAACAGCAGGTAGCCCAGGGCGAGGCAGGCTGCCCACCACAGGGCCGGGGTGCCCAGGGCGAGGACGGTCCGGGTGCAGGCGGACGCCGTGGTGCAGCCGTCCTGGCCGGGCTTCGGGGAGTCGTAGGCGAACAGCACCGGGCGGCCCATCACCAGCCAGCTCCACGGGTTCGACTGGTACTTGTGCGGCGTGTGCAGGCCCACGTTGAACTGGTAGACGAGGTACTCGTAGTGCCACAGGCTGCGCAGCGGAGCCGGTATCCACGACCAGGTGCCGCCGCGGCCGTCCGCCCAGTGGCGGCCCCAGCCGTCGTCGGACAGGAACCAGCCGGTCCAGCTCAGCAGGTAGGTCAGCAGCGCGGTCGGCACCAGGGAGAGGACCGAGGGGCCCAGGTCCCGGCGCAGCACGGCACGGTACGGGCGGCGGGCGCCGCCGACCCGGCGGGCGCCGACGTCCCACAGCACGGTCAGGGCCGTGAAGAAGACCAGGACGTACAGCCCGTTCCACTTGGTGGAGGCCGCGAGACCGAGCAGGACGCCGGCCGCGAGCCGCCACGGCCGCAGGCCCAGGGCGGTGCGGTCACCGGTGTCCGCGTCCGGGCGGACCCGGCCGTCCGCGTCGGCCGGCAGCGCCGCCGCCAGCCTGGCCCTGGTCCGGTCCCGGTCGAGCAGCAGGCAGCCGAACGCGGCCAGCGCGAAGAACATCACCATCAGGTCCAGCAGGGCGGTACGGCTCATGACCAGGTGCAGACCGTCCATCGCGAGCAGCGCACCGGCCAGGCACCCCAGGAACGTGGAGCGGAACAGCCGTCGGCCGATCCGGCACAGCATCAGCACCGACAGGGTGCCGAGGAGCGCCGTCATGAAGCGCCAGCCGACGGGATCGAGACCGAACAGCCACTCGCCGACGGAGATCACCCACTTGCCCGTCGGCGGGTGCGCGACGAACGAACCGGTGTCGGAGAGCGGGATCACCTGCGGGTGCGCCAGGATCTGCGGGTCGGCGACCTTGCGGTCGGGCCAGGTGCCCTCGTAGCCGAGGTGCAGCAGCGCCCAGGCGTCCTTGGCGTAGTACGTCTCGTCGAAGACCAGGTCCCGCGGCTGCCCCAGGCGCCGGAAACGCAGGACGCCGGCCAGGAGGGCGACGAGCAGCGGGCCCAGCCAACCCGTGGCGCGCGCCAGCCGGGCCGCCGGGCCCGGGCCGAGGCCAAGGAGCCGCCAGAGGTGGGTGGCGGGTGCGGGGAACGGCGGGACGAGGCGTTCCCGGACGTCGGTCCCCGGTGGTGCGCTGTGCGGGGGAGCGGGGTGACCGAAGCCCCGCAGCCGGTCCAGCCGGTTCTGCGGGGCCGCCGTCGGAGGTATGCCGTCGAGATCGTGGGAACGCGTCGCGCTGCTGCTGCTCGTCACCCGCCGACCTTAATCCGTCGACGGGCCGACACCGTACGGCTGTACGAAGATCGGGCAGCCGTACGGTGCGGTGCCACCGGCCGTGGTTCAGGTGTGACGCGGCCGTGGTGTCGCGGGGTGCCGCGGTCCGGTGGGCACCGTCGCGGTGGCCGTGCCCCCGTCGTCGTCGGCGATCGTGACCACCGGGCGGTGCACGCCGGGCCTGCGGTACAGGTGCTCGGCCCGGCAGTCGGCGCCGCTGATCCGGCCCCTCGTCGGGCGGCTGCCGTCCTTCCAGTCGACGGTGCAGGTGTGGGTGTCGGAGCTGCCCGGATCGGTGAAGCGGACGGCGAGGGCCACGTGCCGGTCGCCGTGGCCGCGGGCGCCGGTGACGGCGGGCGGGGCGTTGGCGACGGTCACCGTGGTGGTGTCGGTGCTGCGGCCGCCGGTCAGGGTGAGGGTGTAGGTGCCGTTGTCGGTGCAGGTGACGGTGGCCGCGGCGGCTGCCGGGTCGGCCATCGTGCACGGGGCACCCGCGGGGAGCGTCCATGTGGCGGGACCGGCCCCCGACACCGTGCCGGCGAGCGTGATCGCGTCCCCTTCCGTGCCGCCGGCGTCGGGGCCCGCGTGCACGACCGTCACCGGGTCGATGCCCGTCAGCGTCGGCACGACCGGCTCGATCAGCCCGTCCGCGGCGAACTCCAGCCTGTCGACGGTGGTTTCGCGGTGGGTGCCGTCGCCGCCGGGGATGGCGAAGCGGTGGTAGGCGATGTACCAGTCGTCGGTGTTCGGGACGTGTACGACGCTGTGGTGGCCGGTGCCCCTGATGCCGAGGGAGAGGTCCTTGGAGAGGATCACGCCCCGCTCGGTCCAGGGGCCGGTGGGGGAGGGGCCGGTGGCGTAGGCGACGCGGTAGTTCTCGTCGCGGGTGTCGTTCTCCGACCACATGAAGTAGTAGATGCCGTTGCGTTTGATGACGAACGAGCCCTCGTTGTAGCCGCTCGGGGTGATGTCCCGGACCTTCGAGGGGTCGATGGACGTCATGTCGGCGTTCAGCGGGACCACGTAGGCGTGGCCGTTGCCGAAGTAGAGGTACGACTGCCCGTCGTCGTCGGTGAAGACCGCCGGGTCGATCATCTGGCCGCTGAAGTCACCGGACCTGAGGAGCGGTTTGCCGAGGGCGTCCTTGAAGGGGCCGGTCGGTGAGTCGGCCACCGCCACCCCGATGTTCGCGTCGGCGCAGAAGTAGAAGTAGTACTTCCCGTCCTTCTGGGCGATCGTCGGCGCCCAGGCCCTGCTGTCCGCCCAGCTGATGTCCGGGCCCAGGTCGAGGATGACGCCGCGGTCCGTCCAGTGGACGAGGTCGGTGGACGAGTACGCCTTGAACCGCGTGCCGCTCCAGCCGTCGTAGCCGTCGGTGGTCGGGTAGAGGTAGAAGGTGTCGCCGAAGCGGACGATGTTCGGGTCGGCGTTCAGCCCCGGCAGCACCGGGCTCCTCATGACGAGAGCCGAGACCGTCCAGGTGCGCTTCCTGCCGTCGGAGCCCGTCACCTCGTAGGTCACCGGCTTGCTGAAGTCCCGCACGCTTCCCGAGGCGGGGCTGATGGCGGCGCCGTGCGCGAGGGTGAACTCCGGTGCCAGGGCGGTGAGATCGGTGCCCTCGGTCATCGGCAGCGTGATCCGGCTGTCCGCGTCGTCGACGATGGCGTCGACCTTCAGACCGGTCTGGGCCGCCTTGGCGATCCCCGCCGTGTTGCCGCTGAGCTCCATCACCTCGGCCGCCGGCAACGCCCGGTCGTAGATGCGGAAGTCGTCGACCTCACCGGCGAAGTAGGGGTCGGCGGAGTACAGCGAGCGGCCGATGTAGCCGGAGTAGTCCTTGCTCGCGTCGTACAGCTCGGACGGCTTGATGGTGGTCGTGGTGCGGGCGGCCTCGATGCCGTCGACGTACAGGATCATCGTGCCGGTCGCGCCGTCGAGGGTGACGGTGACGTGCTTCCACGCGCCGGGCGTGAGCTGCGAGCCCGCCGTCAGCTTCGACTCCGCCGACCAACTCGCCTTGGTGATGGCCGAGTAGAGGCTGGAACCGCCGTTGGACGGGGTGGCGAAGAGGTACTTGTCGCTGTCGGGGCCCAGCCCGAACAGCCACTGGAAGCTGTTGCCGCCCTGCCACCTGGCGTACGTCGACACGGTCACGCTGCCGGCGTTCTCCAGCACCCCGTTCGGGATCTTCACGTACGGCGAACTCGACGCGTCTCCGGACATCTTGAAGGAGCCGCCCTTCACCCCCGTACCGAACGCCGGAGTCCGGACGTACGTGCCGTGGTGACCGTGCCCGCTGGAGTCGACGGCGATGTGGCCGCCGGTCTCGTCGAAGTCGTAGTGCAGCAGCAGGTCGGCCGGGACGTCGGGGTCCTCGTCCGACACGGTGACCTCGGCCCGCACCGGGAGGGCGGTGCCGTCCGGGAGGCTGCCGGTGACGGTGAAGGTGCCGGGCTGCGCGTACGCGGACGCCGGGACGTCGTCCCAGGTGACGGCAGCGGGCCGGTCGACGCCGTCGGCGTAGGAGGCGATGACGGTGGCGGGGAGGACCGGGGCCTGCCCTGTCCTCGTCTTCACCGTCACGCTCCGGACGCTCTCCACCAGCTGGTCGGGCTGGTAGGCGCGGAGGAGCCTGTCGTACTCGGCCTGCGTGACCGGGAGTACGGTGCCGTGGCGGGGCTTGGCGGGCAGGTCGTAGTCCGCGACCGGCGTCCAGACCCCGGAGTCGAGGTCGTCGGTCTCGAACGGGATGTACCCGCGGCCCCCGAACTCGTCGAGGAACGCGTACCACTTGTCCTCGGTGTTCGACTTGAAGACCAACGGCCCCTCGGCCGCGTTCATCGCCCCCTTGCCGATGCCCTCGGCGACCGGCGTCCAGTCGGTGCTGCGGATCGAGTCGCTCTTCTCCTCGAAGACGAACTTGCTGTTGGGGGTCGAGGAGCTGTTGTTCCGCTCGTCCTTGGAGAGCCGGTAGTAGGTGCCGTCCTTCTGGATCATCGTGGAGTCGATGACCGACCAGCCGCGGTCGATCCACACCTTGGGCTCGCTGAAGGTGTAGAAGTCCCGGGTGGTGGCGTACATCATCCGGTTGTACGTGTCGCCGGAGTGCGCCTCGTCGTCGTACAGCTTCGACGCCCAGAACACGACGTACTCGCCGAGCTGCGCGTCGTAGAAGGCCTCCGGGGCCCAGGTGTTGCCCGCGCTGTCGGGGGAGATCTTCACCAGCCGCTGGTTCGTCCAGTGGACGAGGTCGGTGGACTCCCAGACCATGATGGACCTGCTGCCGGTGCGCTGGGCGGCGTCCCAGTCACCGTTGCCGTAGATCCTGAGGTCGGTGGCGATCTGGTAGAACTTGTCGCCCTCGGGGGAGCGGATGATGAACGGGTCGCGCAGGCCCTTCTCGCCGAGCGTGGAGGTCAGGACGGGCTTGCCGTCGTTCAACTCCCGCCAGTTCAGGGGGTCGTTCCCCTTGCTGAGGGCCGCGTGGAGCTGTTCGCCGTCCGCCGTGCCCTCGCCGGTGAAGTAGCTGAACATGTAGCCCTTGAGGGCCTGCCTCGCGGGGAGTTCGGGGACGCGGGCGGTGAAGGCGCGGGTGGCGGTGGCCGTCCCCCTGGTGACCGTCGCGGTCAGGTCGGCGGTGGTGGCTCCGGCGCCGTGCGCGGGGCGGTGGACCGTGCCGTCGGGGGAGACCACGTCCGGGGCGGCGGAGGACCAGGTGACCTTCGTGCCGTAGGCGCCGTCGGCGGGCAGGGCGAGGTTGCCGCGGACGTCGTCGAGGTTGTGGACGGTGAGTTCGTCGGCGGCCTGCCGGGCGGCGGTGGCGTCGTCGAAGCCGGCGAGGACGGTGATGTCGAAGGCCTTGGTGTCGGTGACCGGGCCCTTGGTGAGGGTCGCGGTGAGGGTGGCGTGGGCGTCGGGGGAGCCGGCGGCGGGCCGGGTCACCTTCCCGGAGTCCGAGACGACGTCGGGGTGGTCGCTGGACCAGGTGACGGCCGAGCCGCCCGCGGTACCGGTCTTCGGCAGTTCCAGGTCGGCGGTCACCGCACCCGTGTCACCGAGGCTCAGCGCCGCCTTGTCGTCGGCGACGCCCCGGGTGTCGACGGGGAGGGCGAGCCGCTCCACCTCGGAGCCGTCCAGGGCGCGGTCGTACACCCGGAAGTCCCGGATGCGGCCCTTGAAGAGCTTGTCGCCGGAGTAGAGGGACCTGCCTATGTAGTTGGCGACGGTGCTGCCGGACCCGATGGCGCCGGGCGTGAGGGTGACGGAGGTGTTGCGGCCGGCCTCGGCGCCGTCCTCGTAGAGCACGCCGGTGGTGCCGGTCTGGGTGTACGCGATGTGCTTCCACACCGAGCGGGTCAGGTTGTGGGAGTCGGGCGGCCTGGTCGTCTGCTCCGTCGACCAGTTGCCGGCGGCGAGGGAGGTGCGGAAGGAGTTGCCGGTGGTGAAGAGGTAGCCGTTGCCGTTGCTGCCGCTGGAGTTGCCGAAGCCGTACAGGAAGTACGGGGTGGACTGGTCGGAGTCGATGCGCACGTCCATGGACACCGTGATGGCGGCCATGCCCTTCATGACGTCGTCCGGGACCTTGACGTAGGTGTCGGAGCCGTTGAAGCCGAGCCCCTGGCCGGTGGCCGACCAGTCGGCGGTGCCGCTGACGGTGCCGTCGCGGCCGTGGCCCGAGGCGTCGGGGACGGTGCTGCTGGTGCTCGCGTCCAGGGGGTACCAGAGGGCGAGGCCGTCGGTGGGGGCGCCGGCTTCGGCGGCGGAGGCCCCGGCCGTCGCGGGGAGCGCCGGTCCGGCGAGGGCGAGGAGGGTGGCGGCGGCGACCAGGGCGGCGAGACGACCCGCCCGGCGTCTCGTGCGGCCTCGGGGTCGTGCGGTGTGCGTCATGGGGGGCTCCCTGCAAGTCCCTTGCCGTTACATGGAGATGACATCGCGTTGCGAGAGTGTCAAACGATGTCCATGGGGGCGTCAAGACTTTTCGAACGATGTCCGGCTGGTCGAACGGTCATCGTGCGAGGGAAAGGGGCCGACCTGGGGGCCAGGTGAACGGCGGGTGCCCGACAACCAAGCCGTGGCCATGACTTGGCAGGCGGTTGCCCCGGCCGTGACAAATCTTCACCTAAGGAATCCCGGTGCGGGCAAAGAGGTCTACCCGCATAGAGCCGACGGTGCTGTCATGCTCACGTCTGCCCGGAACCGTGCCGGGCGCCTCCCCGGGAGACCCCCACATGTCCCGAATACGCCGCCCCCTCGTGACCACCGTCTCCGCGTTCGCCCTCGCCGTCGCGGGCCTCACCCTCACCACCGGCACGGCGCACGCCCAGTCGTGCAGCCAGGCCTACCTCCCGCTCCCCGATCCCGGTTGCCAGCCCGGTGACCTCAACCCCGACGTCACCCAGAGCACCATCGGCTCCACCATCTGCGTCTCCGGCTGGACCGCGACCGTACGGCCGTCCAGTTCGTACACCACCGCGCTGAAGAAGAAGCAGATCGTCGAGTACGGGTACACCGACACCAGCACCTCCGACTACGAGGAGGACCACTTCGTGCCGCTGGAACTCGGCGGCGCCCCCAAGAGCGAGCTCAACCTCTGGCCCGAGCCGCAGTACGGCACCAAGACCGCCGCCAACAAGGACACCGTCGAGACCAAGCTCAAGAAGGCCGTCTGCGCGGGCACCGTCAGCCTCTCCGACGCCCAGGACGCGATCATCACCGACTGGACGACCGCCCTGTCCAGCCTCGGCCTCAGCTGACTCCGCCAACTTTGCTGCCCCGCACGAGGCTTGGATCTGCCACGTGCGGGGCAGAGCCCTCCTACCGGACAGCAGGTGCGGGTCACGGTTCGGCAAGAGGAGGGCGTCATGGACGGTCGGATCCGAGTACGCGTCGTTCGTCGCCCCGCTCCCCGGGGCCAGGAGATCGACCGCAGGACGCCTTCCGGGCGCATCCTGCCCTACTAGGCCCGTCGTCACGTTTCCGCCCGCCCCGCGACGCCGTGCACGCGCCTGACGCCGCAGGGCCGTCCGCCGGGCGACGACGGGAGCCGGACGGCAGGCCCAAGGGCCGGTGGGAAGTCCCGCCCGACGCCCCACGCCCGGCACGCGACACGCCCTGGCGGGGACGCCGGAGCCGCGGCAGCGGGCATCTGCGCGGGCCGCGCACGGGCCGGGTGTGTCCGCCCACTCGGCGGCGGGCACGCGCGCGGGCCGCGTACGGCGGCCGCGGGGTGTGATTCGCGCGCTCGGCGGGCAGAGGATGTGCAGTGGTGCGCACGGGGCGCGTGTGAGCACGTGCGGGCGGACGGCTGTGTGCCGGTGGCCGTGACGACTGTGTGCCGCGGCTGGCCGGGTCGGCTGTGCGCGGCGCTGGCCGGGACTCCTGCGCGCACAGGTGGCCGGGGCGGCTGTGTGCGCCGGTGGTGGAGGCGGTCGGGTACCGCGGCAGGGAGGCACCGTGACGGTCGGAGAGCCGGCACCGCGTGAGGCGCCGTCGTCATGAGCGGAGTGCCGTCCGGCCCCTTCGTCCATCCCGCCCTCTTCTACGGCGACGCGGACGAGTACCTGGCCGGGACGGTGCCCTTCGTCCAGGAGGCGCTGGCCGCCGGAGAACCGGTCGCCGTGGCCGTACCCGGCGAGAACCTCCGCCTCCTCCGGGCCGCGCTGGGCGCCGGCGGCGAAGCCGTGCGCTTCCTCGACATGCGCGAGGCCGGCCGCAACCCCGGCCGGATCCTCCCCGGCGTGCTGCTGGCCTTCGCCGACGCCCAGCCGCCCGGCCGCCGCGTCCGCATCGTCGGCGAACCGGTCTGGGCGGACCGTACGGCCGTCGAGTACCCGGCCTGCGTCCAGCACGAAGCCCTGATCAACACGGCGTTCCAGGGCCGCGAGGTCACCGTCCTGTGCCCCTACGACACCGCCCGGCTGGACTCCCGCGCCCTGGCCGACGCCTACGCCACGCACCCGACGTACCTCACCCCCGGCTCGCCCGGACCGCACCCCAGCAGCGCCTACGCGCCGCAGGCCGTGCTCGCCCGCTACGACCGGCCGCTGCCGCCCGCCCCCGGCCTCCCCGTCCCCTTCGACGCGGGCTCGCTCCCGGCCGCCCGCCACCTCGCCACCGGTGAGGCGGCCCGGCTCGGTCTCACCGGCAGCCGCCTGTACGACCTCGCCCTGGCCGTCGCCGAACTCACCACCAACAGCGTGGTGCACGGCGGTGGTTCGGGCACGCTGGAGGTGTGGGAGGAGGGCGGTCGGGTGGTGTTCGAGGTGCGGGACAAGGGCCGCCTCACCGACCCGCTGGCCGGCCGCCGCCCCGTCCCCAGGGACCAGCACGGCGGCCGCGGCCTCCTCCTGGTCAACCTGCTGGCGGACCTGGTCCGCGTCCACACGGAACCGTCGGCGACGACGATCCGCTGCTGGTTCACCCGCTGACCGCCGCGCTCTCCCCCTCGGGCCGGAACTGCGCCGAACTGGTCGGTCACGCAGCGGAGTTGGCGTCGCCGTCCGTTCCGGTCCGGTCGACCCGTACGTTCGTTTCGCCAGGGGGCCGGGTGGGCAATGGTGGGTCAACGTGGTCCCGGCCAGGGCCGCGGGAGGGGGACACGGCGGTGCCGGATCTGGTGCGCACGACGGGTGGTCGGTGGCTGCGGGTGGAGGTGTCGGGGGATCCCAGGGGGCGGCCGGTGTTCCTGCTGCACGGCATGCCCGGCAGCAGGGTGGGGCCCCGGCCCCGGCCGATGTTCCTGTACCAGCACGGCACCCGGCTCATCAGCTTCGACCGGCCGGGCTACGGCGGTTCGGACCGCAGGCCCGGGCGGCGGGTCGTGGACGTCGTCGAGGACGTGGCGGCCGTGGCGGACGCCCTCGGTCTCGACCGGTTCGCGGTGGCCGGCCGCTCCGGCGGCGGACCGCACGCCCTGGCCTGCGCGGCCCTGCTGCCGGGCCGGGTGACCCGGGCGGCGGCCCTGGTGGCACTCGCGCCGCGGGACGCCGAGGGACTCGACTGGTTCGCCGGGATGACGCCCTTCAACGTCCGGGAGTTCCACACCGCCGTCACCGACCCGGAGGGCTACGCGGCCGGGATCATCCCCCGCTCGGCCGACATCCGCAGCAACCCGGCGCGGCTGCTGGAGGACCTGCGCTCGGACCTGACCGACGAGGACCGGCTGATCGTCTCCGACAGCAGCATCCGCTCGATGCTGCTGCGCACCTACCACGAGGCGTTGCGCACCTCGCCGTACGGCTGGATCGACGACGCGTTCGCGCTGACCCGCCCGTGGGGCTTCGACCCGGCGCACATCGGGGTGCCGGTGCTGCTGTGGCACGGCGCGAAGGACGTGTTCTCGCCCGCCGCACACTTCTCCTGGCTGGCCGCCCGCATCCCGCGCGCCCAGGCCGTCCTGGAACCCAAGGCGGCCCACTTCGGGTCCCTGCGCGCCCTGCCCGGCGTACTGGACTGGCTGCTGGCGGGGACACCGGACTGACGGCCCCGCCCTCCCCGGCGACTTCCGAGGGCCCGCTCACACCGCCAGCGGCTCCAGGTCCCGGTACACCCGCCGTTCCTCCACCGCGTACCGGGTGATGCCGTTGTTCTCGCCGAGCTGCTGGCGCAGCCCCTTCAGCCTCCTGACGGCGTCCTCCCGCAGGGCGCGGGCCTCCTCCGTGCGGCCGAGGGCGCCCAGGGTGACGGCGCTGTTGCTGACGACGGCCAGCGCCTCGGGGTGCTGGGTGCCGAGGTCGGCGCGGAGCGCGTCGGCGCTGTGCCTCTCCCGCTCCCAGGCCTCCTCCAGACGGCCGGTCTCGGCGAGCACGATGGCGTAGTTGGCGGAGCAGAACTGGGTGTGCGGGTGATGGGCGCCGAGGACATCGGTCATGCGCTCCAGCACCTTGCGGAACACCTCCTCGGCCTGCTCGCGGTCACCGCAGCCCCAGTGGAAGACTCCGAGGTTGTTCATCGCGGTCTGGGTGTAGGGGTGGGCCTCGCCCGGCTTCTTCACGTACTCGGTCAGCACCTTCTGTGCGACGTCCCGCGCGGCCTCCGGGTCCTCGGCCGCGAACAGGTCGGCGGCCAGGTTCAGTTCGCAGGCGAGCGAGTCCGGGGTGGGCGCGGTGTACTGCGCCCGGTACTGCTCCAGGGTCGCCGCCGTCAGCCGCCGCGCGTCCTCCAGCTCGCCCGCCCGGCGCAGCGACACCGCGAGCGACTTCGCGCACCGCAGGGTGCCGGGGAACTCCTTGCCGAGGACCCGCTTGTGCTGCTCGTACGCCCGCGACAGCACCGCCACCGACGCCGTGTACTCGCCGACCTCGCGCAGGTCGCGGCCGAGGTTCTCGGCGGACGACAGGGTGTAGATGTGGTCGGCGCCGTGCACCTGGGTGCGGCGGGCGAGGGTGACCTCGTCGATGCCCCGGGCGTCCCGGTACCTGCCGACCATGCGCAGCGCCAGGGCGAGGTTGTTGGCGGCGTTCAGGGTGCGCGGGTGGGCCTCGTAGAAGAGGTCGCTGAAGCCGTCGTGCGCCTCCTTCGCCAGCTCCACCGCCTTGGTGTACTCGCCCAGCGCCGCGAGGTCGCTGGAGAGGCCGGAGGTGGTGATGAACGTGTGCGGGTGCCGGTTGCCGAGCAGCCGGCGCTGCCGGTCGAGCACGTCGTCGTCCATCTCCCGCGCCTCGACGTACAGGCCCTGGGAGCGCAGCACGTTGGCGAGCTGGCAGCGCAGGTACAGGTACTGCTCGTCGTTCTCGCCGAGGGGTTCCTTCCAGTGGGCGAGGAGTTCCTCGGCGAGCCGCTGCGCGCGGGGGAACTCGCCGCGCTTCCACAGGTAGCGGACGCGGTCGATGAGCAGCCTGCGGGGCTCCGCCTCGGTGCAGTTGCGGATGTCGGAGGCGGTGAGGTGCGGCCAGATGATGTCGAACTGCGGCCAGTTCTCGCGGTTGTCGGTGGGTTCGTCGCCCTTGGGGCGGGCTCCCCGCAGGATCTCGTGCACCGTGTGCCGGGCCCGGCGCCGGTCGTCCTCCGTCATCTGGGAGCGGATCACCGCCTGCACCAGGCGGTGCACCTGGATGGAACGGGAGATCTGGTCGACCTTGGCCAGGGCGAGCTGGCCGATCTCCCGCACCAGCTGGCCGATGAGCAGGCTCTCCGTCAGGGTGGCGTCGAAGGGGCGCAGGGCGCCGAGCATCTCGTCGCTGTCGTAGAGCAGCTTGGAGGAGATCGGCTCGGCGGCGAGGAACGCGCACAGCTGCAGCAGCCGTACCGAGGCGGGCGAGCGCTCCTTGAGCCGCTCGATGGAGATGTTCCAGGTGGCGGCCACCGTCTCGGGGTAGTCGGAGGGCTGGTTGAGCCCCATCACCGCGGCGGTCTCCTCGGTGAGGCGGCGCAGGTACTCGGCCGTCGGCATGGCGGTCTCGGCCAGCCAGGCGCCCGCCTGCTCCACCGCGAGCGGCAGGTCGCCCACGGCCTCCGCGACCTGGTCGGCCTCCGCCGGGGAGAGGCCGGGGGCGCGCCGGGACAGGTGCTCGACGCTCTCCTGCCGCTGGAAGACGTCGACCGGCAGCGTCTCCCCCTTGTCCGACCAGGCCTGGTTGCGGGAGGTGACCAGGATGTGGCCGCCGCCGGTGGTGGGCAGGTAACCGGTGAGGTCGTCGGGGTCGTCGGCGTTGTCGAAGACGAGGATCCACCGCTTGGTGGGGTTGCCGCGCGAGAGCATGCGGACGGTTTCCTTGCTGGCCAGCGCCATGTCCTCGCCGCCGGGCGCGCCGATGCGGGCGCCGAGTTCGGCGAGCGAGGCGATGACGTTGTCGACGTTCTCGGCCGGCACCCACCACACCAGGTCGTAGTCGGCGCTGAACCGGTGCACGTACTCCAGCGCGATCTGGGTCTTGCCGACCCCGCCCATCCCGAACAGCGCCTGGTGCTGGGGCAGTACCGCGGTCATGCCGCTGCGCAGCTGCTCCCGCACCCTCTCCAGGATGTAACCCCGGCCGGTGAAGGTGCTGTTGCGCTGTGGCACGTTCCAGTGGTCGGGGACGTGGCCGGGGAACCGGGGCGCCGCAGGGCCGCCCTTGGGCAGCTGCGCGGGCAGTTCGAGCGCGCTGAGCAGCACGCTCTCGCAGCCCGCTTCGTCACGGCCGTGCAGGTCGACGACGTCGGCCTGGTGCTGGTACGACTCCGGTGGCGGGACGTCGTCGACCTGGACCGGGATCAGGGTGCCCGCCGGGCCGTCGGCGCCTGCCGCCGGGCCCAGCAGCAGCGCGGTGTGCCGGGAGCCGTACAGCGCCTTGGACCACAGGACCAGCACGCGGGTGCCGGGGGCGGGGCGGTCCAGCGGTCCGGCGGTCAGGTCGTGCAGCGCGACGGTGCAGCCGGCCCGTTTGAGCAGCGACTCGGCCCAGTCGGCCCACATCCGGTTCTCCGCCGCGTACACGATGGCCACCTGCATCGCGGTGGTCTGGGGCCGCCGCCGGATGAACGCGTCCCGGCAGCGCAGCCGTACCGCGTCCGGGATCTGCGGCAGCGCGGTGACCTCGTTGTCGGTCACGAACGCGGTGAGCCGTTCGAAGGCGGCCAGCAGGGACTTCGGGTCGCCCTTCTTGTCCCCGACGACGGCGAGCGTCTCCTCGTACGCGTAGTACGGCTTGTACGGGATCTCGACGCTGCCCCAGTAGGCGGTGATCTCGTCGGCGCTGAGGCGCTCCCCGCCCGGGCCCTTCGGCAGTCCGGCGAACTTCGCGCGGGCCAGCGCACGGCCCGCCTCCACCTTGTCCTTCTCGCCGTCGTCGACGCGCATCGGTACCGGCAGCACCCGGATCCGCCGGTTGCGGTGCTCGTCGCCGACGCTGTACGCCACGTCCGCGGCGCCGTCCAGGGCCTGGTCGCTGAAGGTGAAGCAGTCGACGAGGATGTCGGGCATCTGCAGGGTGCAGATGTCCGCGGTGTCGGAGCGCCCGGTGCGCGAGTCGATCAGCACATAGTCGTACGACCGTTTCATGCTGTCGCGCAGCGCCTCCAGGAACATGCCGCCGCGCAGCCGGTCGTAGAAGTTGTCCCACTCCAGGGAGGACGCCGTGCCCGAGTAGGCGCGGAACTGCTTCCCCGCGGAGAGGAAGTCGAGCGAGCCGCCGTTCTCGAAACCGAGTCCCTGCCGCTCGGGGGAGAGCGAGACGGCGTGCTGCTCCACGTCCGCGTACTCCAGGTGCCAGGGCCCCGAGCGGGTGATGCCGTCCGTGGCCGCCCAGGCGTAGTCCTGGAGGATGTTCAGGACGCCCCCGGTGGCGGCGAGCACGTTGGGGTCCAGGAACGGGTGGAAGAAGCGGTCCAGGCCGGGGGCCTCCAGGTCCCAGTCCACGGCGAGGACGCGCTTGCCGTTGGCGGCGAGGATCCACGCCGTGTTGGCGAGCGCCATCGTCCGTCCGGTACCGCCCTTGTACGAGTAGAAGGTGATGATGCGTCCGTCCGGTGCGGCCGTCATGCGTCTCCTCCGGGTTCGTCGCCCGCGTCGGGGTCGGACGGTTGGTAGGGGTCCGCCAGGCGGGGCCTGGGGATGTCCGGGCCCGGCGGCAGTCGGACCTCCGCGTTCTTCAGGTACTGCCTGGTCGTGTACGCCACCACGTCGGGCAGCACCCTGGTGAAGGCCTTGAGCGTGGGGACGCCGTTGACGGCGAGCCGGGCGTCGCCGCGCCGCGCCCGCTCCAGGATGGTCGGCATCACCCGCTCCAGCTCCTCGGCGAGCCGGCGCCCCTGCTCGCCGTGGTTCTGCAGGTCCGCACGGCAGCGCGGCACGATCGCGCTCACCCAGGGGCGGGCGTACGCGTCGAACGTCTTCAGCCTGCTGCGGCGTTCCTCGTCGGTCAACGCCCACTGGTCCACGAGCAGGACCCCGGGCTGCCGGTCCCCGGACGCCGGCGTTTCGTCGCCGGGGTTCTCGTCGTCGAAGGCGACGACGCTCACCCGGTAGTCCAGGGACCGGATCAGTTCCTCGGCGTGCGTGGACAGCGCCCGGGTCGACTCGGTCTGGTACGGGTTCCAGTCCAGCGCGTCGTCGCCGTAGGGCCCGGTGTCGCGGGCGGGCGGGACGGTGTCCTCGGTGGGGGCCGCCACGGTCAGCCGGATGTGCCGGGGCCCGCTGCCGCGCGGTTTGAAGGCGCTCGGCGTGCTCTCGTAGTCCCGGGGGCGGCCGGGCGGCAGCCGGGACTCGCGGGCCGCCTGGACGATCCGTTCGGCCAGCCCGTACACGGTCTCGTCGTACTCGTCGCGCAGCCGGCTGAGCTTGATCAGCCCGTAGATGCCGCTGCTCAGGTACCGCCCGCCGGACGAGGTGTCCTCGACGTGGATGCGCCGTACCGAGTCCGGGAGTTCGCCCATGTCGACCCGGGTCCACAGGGCGGGCACGATGGCCGAGGCGGTCGCCGTCCCGGTGGTGCGGGCGTTCAGCATCCGCTCGTGGAACGCGTACCACTCGCGGCCGCACATCTCGCTGACGAAGTAGCGCGGCGAGAACAGCGGCACGAACACCCGGCAGCTGGCGAGGTTCTCGCTCAGCTTCTCGGGCCAGCCCTCCCCGGAGCGCATCTCCCGGTCCATGAAGCCGGCCTGGGATCCGGCGGGCAGGTCGGTGAGCGCCATGATGTGGCTGCACAGGTCGTTGAACAGCACCCGCACCCAGTGGTCCGGGTCCCCGCTGTCCGGGCTCCACTGCGGCGTGTGGGCGTACGACAGGAAGAAATAGGGCCGGTTGTCCGGAGCCCGATTCTGCACCCGTTCCCCCATGTCCGCACGTCTCCCTGCCCACCGGCAAGCCGCTGGACCGCCCCCGTCGTCAACGCCTGAGTCGGAGTCAACAATGTGCCCGAAGGACCCCGCTACCGGTTCACTGTTTTCAGGCCAAAGCCCGTCGATATCCAGACATCTGACCCTTGGCGTGTCTCACCACGTCCCGCATGGAGCACAGCACGACGGGCTTCGACGCCCACTCGGCCTCGGTGCGCAGCCCGCCCGGCAGCCGGGCGCCGATCTCGCCGAAGTCGCTGTCGTCCAGGGAGAGATCCCGGTAAGGGATCCAGTTCCCCTTGTCCCCGACCACGCACCGGTAGACGCGCCGGGGCGGCCTCGGCCGCATCAGGTACTCGGCGTAGTGGAACGCGCTGCACACCTCGAACCCGACCCGCAGCAGCAGGATCTGCGCGTCGGCACGGTACAGCCGCGCCATCGGGGAGAGCCTGCCGAGGTGGCTGCGCAGCGGGTGCCTCCTGAGCAACTTCGGTGCCAGCGGGCCGAGTCCGGCGAGCGAGGTCTGCGGATGCGCGCTGCGCACGGCACCGGACGTCGACCGCACGCACTCGGCGAGCGCGCCCATCGTCGGGCACTCGGTGGCGTCCGGGTCGAACGGCGCCATCGCGGCGCGGTACTCGGCGGCCTCCCGCTCGGTCATGCCCGCGACGGCCTCCAGGTAGGCCCGGGAGGTGTCGGAGTTCTCCGGCGTGAACGCGGGCACGACCAGGGTGCCCGCGGGGCCGAGCACGGCCCGCAGCGCGTCCCGGACCAGCTCCGGGGCGGCCCCGGTGCCGCTCAGCGAGGCGTGCACCATCAGCACCCCGCCCCGCCGCACACCCAACGAGGCGAACAGGTCGGTCAGTTCCGCTTCCCGTGCCGCGTCGCCCGCGGTGGCGCACGGCTGTTCAGTCACGGCGGCCCGCCCACTGCGACCACATCCGGGCCACCAGCACGGCTCCGGTCACCGTCAGTTCGGACTCCGGCAGCAGGGTGAGCGCGGTGAGGGCGCGGGCCGCCTCCGGGTACGCCCGACGGCCCAGCTCGTCGTCCGCGCGGTCCAGCAGGTCGCCCGCGGGGCTGCCCGGCCGGTGCAGGTCGGCCGTCTCGCGCAGGGCGGTGAGCCTGGCGCGGCGCCCGATGCGCGGGAGTTCCCGGGCGAACTCCTCCGGGGTCACGTCCACCGCCACGCCCAGCGCCCCGAACCCGTGCGCACCGAGCAGCAGTCCGCTGCCCGCCTCCAGCGGGGTGAGCACGGTGGGCCGGAACGCGTCCGGGTCGGTGCGCGGGCCGGACGCGTCCTTGTCGAGCAGTTCGTAGGCCCGGCCGAGCCGCTCCAGGAAGTCGCCGCTCGCGAGCGGCGGGGCGACCGTGGCCGGATAGCAGTCGCGGTAGGGGTCGGCGTCGTCGACGAGCGGGCCGTCCTGCGCCAGCAGCCGGCCGAGCGGGCGCCAGCGGGTGGCGGCGGGGGTCTCGTCCAGCCGGACCCAGCCGTCCCCGTTGCCCTCGCCCTTCCCGTTGCCCCCGTCGTCCCCGGCGGGCCGTTCGCCGGCGCCGCGTACCCGGAAGGCGTCCGGCGTCACGGTCACCTCGACGCGGCCGGGGGCGGCCAGCCGGTAGGTACCCCAGGTGGGCAGGTGCAGCCGGGTGCCGGGCTGGTCCCAGGACAGCGTGGCGGACCGTCCCGCGCGCAGGGCCGCCGCGGCGGCCAGCGACATGAACCGGGCCGTGTCCGCGGGGCCGCGCAGGGAGCGCCTGAGGCCGGTGCGCACATAGGGGTGGGCGAGCACCTCGTCGAGCCGTGGGGCGGTCTCGGGGTCGGCGTCCAGGGCCAGCAGCAGCCGCCAGGCCTCCGCCGCGTCCGGCTCGGCCACCAGCTGCTGCCGGGTCCGGCGCAGCAGCAACCGGTCCAGCTCCAGCTGCGCCCAGCCGAGCCGGTCCTGGCTCAGCACGGCCGGGGCGAAGGAACGGTCGGTCACCCGGTCGGCGACGCCCTCCACCAGCGCACGCAGGTCGGCGCAGAAGACGCTGGGGTTGTCGAAGCCGTTCTCGGCGCGGTACCGGTGCCCGTACAGGCCGCCGCCGCAGGACCGCACCACCGGGCAGCGGCGGCAGGTCTCGCTGATCCCCTCGACCCCCTGCTGCCGTGCCCGCACCCCGGGGTGCGCGGCGAACTCCGCGAAGCCGTGCCGGAAGACGTCGTACCCCGTCTCCGGCGCCCCGGCGAACGCGATCTTCAGCCAGTCGGCCTGTTCGAAGGTGCCGTCCGTCTCGATCACGGCGAGGTCGCTGGGCGCCAGCCCCATCGCCTCGGTCAGGGGCGGCCCGCCGCGCAGGGTGCTGAGCACCGAGTCGAAGGTCCGCACCGGCATCGGGCGGCCCTGTTCCTCCCAGCGGTCGAAGACCGCGAGCAGCCAGTCGGCGTACGGGGTGGCGGTCCCGTCCGCGGTGGCGGCCTTGTCCGGGTGGGGCGGCGGGCTGTCCCAGGTGGAGTGCGGAAGCAGGTAGTCGATCCGCGGCGGGGCGAGTTCGGTGAGGGCGTCGTGCACGGCGACGGGGTCGTTCGCCACGTCCACGGTGCACAGAATCCCGCTGAACAGGTGGCGGTACTCGGGTTCCTGGAGCAGCCGGATGCCGCGGACCACCCGGTCGAAGCTGCTGCGGCCCCTGCGGTCGAGGCGGTGCCGGTCGTTGGCCGCGCGGTCGCCGTCGAGCGACACGCTGACGTGGACCCCGAACTCCCGGCAGACGTCCAGGTGCCGCCGGTTCAGGGTGACCGCGTTGGTGTGCATGCGCAGGTCGAGGGCGGTCAGCGGGGCGAGGGCACGGGTGAGCTCGGCGCAGATGGCCCGTAACCGGGCGGGCCCGACCAGCAGCGGCTCCCCGCCGTGCAGGATCACCGAGACGGATTCCAGCGCCCGTGCCTGCGTGTGCTCGGCCAGCCGCCCGGCGACGGCACGGACGGTTTCCGGACGGATGAAGGTAGGGCGGGACCGCCAGCTCTGGTCGGCGTGCTGGTACACGTAACAGTGGTCGCAGAGCAGATCGCACCTGCTGTGGATCTTGAGGACCAGCTGTCTCAGGGGTGGGCTGTCGGGCGACTGGATCGTCACCGGAGGCAGTCTGTCAGACTTCCCACCCCCGACGGGCCCCAAACGGCATGACTGCGAGGAACATTGACGCACTGTCAGCGCACTGACGTGGGTACGGGCGGCGCGCGCCGGGGCCGACGCACCCACGTCCGGGTGACGTTCCCGTGGCGTGCTGCCCGGTCAGGCCGCCGAGTTGAACGTGACCGACCGGCTCGAACGGTGGTCGGGGGCGTCGGTCACGCGGCCCGTGTCGCGCGCCGTGGAGGCCGCGTACGGGTCGATGTCCGCCAGGGGGGTGTGCCGGGCGGCCGGCGCCGGGTTGCGCAACTGCGTCGAGGTGGTCGTCATGATTGTTTCGTCGCTCCGGTTCGGGCTCGCGGAACCGAGACTGGTCCCGATGGTGCGGACCCTATACCAGGAATGCCGTGCGAACCTCTTGTGCACGGACCGGGTTTCCGTACTCATTGATGTCTCAGACCTGTTTTTCGGGGGCGCGCGAAAGCCTTCGGGGGCGCGCAGGGCATTCGGGGGGCGTCATGGGGGCCGCTACCACTCCGGTACCGAGCACCACGCTGGACGAACGGGATCTGCCACCGCTGTTCCAGGTGAGTGACCAGTGGGCGTTGCGCCACCAGAGTGACTCGTTCCGGTCCGTGCGGACGCATCTGCTCGTGCTGCTGCTGGCCACCACGGCCGCCGTCCTGACCGAGCAGGCGACCGGCCACGTCATGGCGGTGCTCGCGGCGCTGCTGTACGCGCTGACGATAGTCCTCGGCCTGAACACCTCGCGGCGGCGGTCCCGCGCCCACTGGCAGGCGCACCGGGCCGCCGCCGAATTGCTGAAGTCGCTGGCCTGGCAGTACATGGTGCACGGGGGTCCCTTCCACTCCGATGTCGCCGACCCGGACGCGGTGTTCGCGGAGCGCCTGGAGGAGCGGCTGCGCGAACTGCGCGCCTGCGGCTGGGAGGACTCCCGCGACGGGGCCGGGGAACGGGGCCGGGGCCAGATCACGTCGCGGATGCGCGCGGAGCGCGCCAAGTCGTTCGCGGCGCGCCGGGACCTCTATCTGCGCGACCGGCTCCTGGAGCAGACGGTCTGGTATAAGAACCGGGCCTCCCGGGCCCACCGCGCCGCCGCCCGCTGGTCGGCCGTCACCGCCGCGCTGACCCTGCTCGCCCTGGCCGCCGCCCTGCTGCGGACCGTCGGCCTGCTCAGCGGCGCGGACCTCGCGGGCCTGCTCAGTGCGGCCGCCGCGGCGGGCGTCGCCTGGCAGGAGGTACGGCGGCACGGCCCGCTGACGTACGCGCACTCGCTCATCGAACAGGACCTGGAGACCGCCCGGATCGCCATGTCCACCACGGTCACGCAGGCGGGCTGGGCCGAGGCGGTCGGGGAGGCGGAGCGCCTGATGTCCCCGGCCCACACGGAGTGGCTGGTGCGGTTCGGCACCTGAGGCGGGTCCTTGGCGCGGTCAGTCGCGCAGCGCCCCGTCCGGCCACAGCACCGTCACCGGCACCCCGGTGCGCCGCGCGTAGGCCACCACGTCACCGGTGCCGCCGAGCCCGCGCGCCGGACGGCCGTCCCACACGGCGAGCAGTTCGTCGGAGTGCTCCACGACCCACCGGCCCGCCGCGAGGTACGCCTCCTCGTGCGTGGGCTGGACGGGCAGGTCGACGCGGCGCGCGCAGGACCGCAGGATCCTGCGGTACGACGCCTGCGCCGCGTCGTCGCCCAGATGGGCCTCGTAGTCCATGCCCGGGATCACGGCCGTCACCGGGACGCCGTGGGCGAGGGCGAGGTCCGCGAACAACTGGTCCGCGCCGGCCGCGAGACAGCTGAGCGCCTCCAACGCCACGTCCGTCCGGCTGAGTTGGAGCCGCAGGGCGGTGCGCACGAAGGGCAGCACGGACGGCGGGATCGTACGGTGCCCGGTCACACCGATCCGGGTGACGGTGAGTCGGGGGAGCACTGCCGCCTCGGCCGGGCGGTCGGCGATATCGGCTGTCACGGAACGTCCCCTTCCGTCACCTTGGGTGAGTACAGCCTAACCGAGGGGTGACCGGGCGTGCAGGGGGCGCATCGGCTCACACGGGTGTCCGACAGCGCCGCACGCCCACGGACTTCCCCACCGACGTCCTTGTCCGAGAACAGTCGCGGGACTGCAGTGCTGCGTCGGTGCCCCGCTCTACCCAAGCGTCCGCAGCACCTCGGCGACGTTGGCACGGTACGTCCGCAGCGCCTGCAACCCGGCGGCGTAGCGGGCACGGTGCCGGGAGATGTCCACGGCCTGCTTCCGCACCCGGACAGCGTGCCAGAGCTCGGCCGTGCGGTGGCGGCGCTTGCAGGTGACGTCCGCGGTGGCGGTGGCCCGCTCCCGCGCCGTGTGCCGGGTGTTGCCGTCGCTGCCCCGCCGCCAGGCGGTGTCCGTGTACGCCGCCCCGGGGTCGGGATAGCGCGTGAATCCTTGGTCCGCCACACAGCGGGACCACACGTCCCACGCCGCACGCAGGCGCGGGTCGCGCTTGACCGCCTTGTCGACCTCGGCCGACCGTGCACTTGCGTAGAGCCAGTCCCGCTTGACGTCGATGCCGCGCATCAGCCGTCGGCTCGCCTCCGCGTTGCAGGCGGGGTAGTCCGCGTACTCGGCACCGGTCATGCGACGGCCCGCCGGTCGCGGAACCTGGGACTTTGCCGGGTCCCAGCCGTAGCCCCAGCGGCGGGCGTCGTCGAGGTCCAGGGCACCGTAGTCGGTGCCGACCGCGGTGGCGACGAGGGGGTCGGTGGGATAGCGGGGGTCGAGCGGGAAGTCCGGGTGGCCGTGCTCCGCCATGCACTGCCGGACCAGCAACGCCGACGCCCGATGCGATCGCTGGTAGTCCTGCGGCGTGTAGTCGTAGCGGTCGGCCGGGAGGGGGCCGAGGTCCGACGCCGTACGGATGACCTCCGGCCCTCCTGTACCGGAGACACAGAGCGCCGCCAGCACCGCCACCACACCTAATCGGTACCCCCGCATTGTCATGCTCAGGGATGCTAGCGAACAGCGCCCCAGGGCCGGCCTCGGCCCCGGCATGCACCGGGACAGCGACCCACGCCGGGTTGAGGGGTCCTCAGCGGGACTGCGGGCCGAGCAGCAGCGGTTCGATGCGGCCCTCCAGCATCTCCCCGAGGCCCTGGACGGCGCACACGTCCGGCCGCTCCGCGATGTGCACCGGCATACCCGTGGCCTGCCGCAGCAGCTGGTCGAAGCCGGGCAGCAGCGCGGACCCGCCGACCATGACCATCCCGCGGTCGGCGAGGTCGGCGACCAGGTCGGGCGGGCAGTCCCGCAGCACCTTGCCGATCCCGTCCAGGACGGCGGTCAGGGGCGTCTGGATGGCGTCCCGCACGGCCGCCGTGTCGACCTGCACGCTGCGGGCGAGGCCGGTGGCCACGTCCCGGCCGTGGATCTCCGTGGACGTCGGCCCGTGCGGGGTGAGCCCGTTCTCCGAGAGGGCCAGCTGCAACGGCCGTACCGCCTGACTCGGCAGCATCAGCTCGTGCTCGTGGCGCAGCAGCTGCACGATCGCGTGGTCCACCGACTCACCGCCGACGGGCATCCGTTCCGCGCGCACGATCGACCCGAGGGAGAGCACGGCCACCTGTGTGGCGGCCGCCCCGCAGACGAGGATCATGGTCGCCTCCGGCCGGTCCACCGGCAGCCCGCACCCCACGGCCGCGGCGATCAGCGTGTCGACCAGCTCGACCCGCCGCGCGCCGAGCCCCACCAGCGTCTCGATGGTCGCCCGCTGCGCCAGCGGGTCGGCGTCGTGCGGGGTGCAGGCGGCGGCCCTCAGCCGGGGTTTGCGGCGCAGCATGCGGCGGGTCCGGTCGCCGATCAACTGCCGCAGCATCCGCTGGGCCATCTCGATGTCGACGACCGTGCCGCCGGAGATCGGACGCACCACGCGGATGTAGTCGGGGGTACGGCCCGTCATCTGCTCCGCGAACTCGCCCACGGCGATCAGGGCACCCGTGCGCGTGTTCATCGCGGCGACGGACGGCTGGTCCACGACCAGCCCCATGCCCTTCACGTACACCCGGGTGCGGGCGGCCCCGAGATCGACGGCGAAATGGCAGCGGCGCAACTGCTCCAGACTGACGGTCACGGCGATCCTCCCGAGTGCGCGGGCCGTGGGACGGCGGACGACGGCTTCCTTCGCATCCTCTGGGTGATACCGGCGGCGCGCCTGCGGGAGGGGGCCGGGCGGGGCGCCGCTGAATGGGGGGTTCGGCAACGAACGGCACCGGGGAGGGGCGGAGGGTCGTGGACCGGGGTGGTGTCGATGGAGGCGACGCGGCAGGTCGGTGCCGCTCGGGGCGGATCTCGGCGGGAGCGGCCGGGCTGGTGGTGCGGCTTGGGGGCGGGTCTGGGCGGGAGCGGCCCGGTGAGTCCTGCCGGTGTTGTCGTCCGGGCGGGCCGGGGGCGTGGTCGCCGAGGCGGTGCTCCGGGTCAGGGGGCGGTGGGCACGATGCCGCGGATCACGCCCAGGGCCAGCAGGTCCTGGGGGCGGATGCGCAGCTGGTCCGCGGTGGCCTCGACCGCGTCCGGGGGCCGTTTCAGGATCGCCGCCGCCGACTCCGGGGCGATCACCGAGAAGTAGCTGTCGGGTGTGGCCCAGGTGTTGCCGGGGGCGGCCGGTGCCAGCGCCCCGCCGGAGCCGCCCTCGCCGATGACGAGCGTGGTGACCGGTGTACGGGCGGCGGCCACCGCGCCGAACAGCTCCGCGATCGCGGCGCCCGCGCCCTGCCGTTCCGCCTCGGCGTCGTTGGCGGCGCCCGGGGTGTCGACGAGGGTCAGCACCGGGATCCCCAGCCGGTCCGCGAGCCGTATCAGCCGGGCGGCGGTGCGGAACCCGGCGGGCCGGGTCGCCGTGCCGGTCTGCGCGGCGAAGGCGACGCCACGGCCGTCCCGCTCCCCGAACCCGCACAGCATCCCCTGCGGATCCGCGCCCCCGCACCGGTCGCCGACCAGGGCGACCCGGCGGGTGAAATAGGCGTCCAGGTAGGCACCGGCCCGCGGGCGTCGCGGGTCCCGGGCACGCTCGACGGCCGCCCAGCCGGTGCCGGGCAGCCGGGCGTCGCCGAGGGCGGCCGGCGGCTCGGCGGGCCGTGCGGAGGGGGAGGTCAGCAGCCGCAGCCACAACCCCAGGCATGCCTTCAGCTCCGCCAGGGGCACCACGGCGTCCGCCGCCCCCGACGCGAGCTGGGCCTGAGCCGTGTACGCGGCCGGGTCCGCGTCCGGTGGGCGGACCCGGGAGCCCGCGAAACCGACCTGGGCGCCGGGCAGCGCCAGGATCACGTCGGCGCCCGCGCCCAGGGTGGCCCAGCCGCCGCCGGTCGTCGGGTCCCGCAGGACCGCGACCTGCGGCAGCCCCGCCTCGCGGGTGAGCGCCGACTGCCGTGCCACCCGCTGGAGCTGGGACAGGGCGAGCATGCCCTCCTGCATCCGGCTGCCGCCGGTGGCGACCAGCGGGACGACCGGCAGCCGGTGCGCCCGGGCGTGGCCGTACGCCGCCTCCAGCCGGTCCCCGGTCCGCTCGCCCAGCGACCCGCCGAGGAACCCGAACTCGAACGCGATCAGGACGGCCGCCGTGCCCTCGACGCGCGCGGTGCCGACCACGACCGACTCCTGCTCGCCGGTGCGTGCGGCGGCGCGGGCGCGCGAGGCGTCGTAACCCTGCCAGCCGAGCGGGCCGTCGGGCCCTGACTCCCTGTGCGGGTACGGGATTTCGGTGAAGGTACCGGGGTCGGTGACGAGGTCGAGGAACTGCCGGGCGGAGAGCCGCTCAGGCATGGTCACCGAGGGCCCGCTTCATGATCTTCCCCATGTCGTTGCGGGGGAGGGCGCCCAGGTAGCGGACCACGCGCGGGCGTTTGTGCGGGGCGAGCCGACCGGCGACATGGCCGGCCAGCTCCTCGGCCGGGGGCGGTGACTGCGGATCCGCCGGGACGATCCAGGCGACGATCCGCTCGCCCAGGTCGGCGTCCGGCTCCCCGGTGACGGCGGCCTCCCGCACCCCGGGGTGTTCGAGGAGCGCGTTCTCGATCTCCCCGGCCCCGATCTTGTAACCCCCGCTCTTGATCAGGTCGGTGGCCTTGCGGCCGACGATCCGCACGTAGCCGTCCGGCTCCCGCACCGCCATGTCACCGGTGCGGAACCAGCCGTCGGCGGTGAAGGCGGCGGCGGTGGCGTCCGGCCGGTTGAGGTACTCGGTGAACAGGTTCGGGCCGCGCACCTGGATCTCGCCGACGCTCTCCCCGTCGTACTCGGTGATTGCCGTCCCGTCCTCCTCCACCAGCCGCAGCTCCACCCCCGGCAGCGGCACGCCGACGGTGCCCGCGCGAGCCTCACCGTCGACCCGCACGCTGGTGTTCATCAGGGTCTCCGTCATGCCGTACCGCTCGACGACCCGGCGCCCGGTGGCCGCCGCGATCCGCTCGTGGTCGTGGACGGGCAGCGCGGCCGAACCGGAGACCAGCAGCCGGGCCCGGCCCAGCGCCTTCGCCAGCTCGGGGTCGGCGGGCAGGGCTTCAGCGATGCGGTGGTACATGGTGGGGACGCCGAACATCATGGTCGCGCCGTCGTTGAGTTCACGGGTGACGCCGGCGGTGTCGAACCGCCCCAGGTGCCGGACGGAACCACCGCGCCGCAGCGGCCCGAGGATCCCGATCACGAGCCCGTGCACATGGAAGAGCGGCAGGGCGTGGACGAGGGTGTCCTCACCGGTCCACTGCCAGGCGTCGGCGAGCGCGTCCAGGGTCGCGGCGAGGGCCCGGCGGGGGATGACGGCGCCCTTGGGCGGGCCGGTGGTGCCGGAGGTGTAGACGACGAGGGCGGGGTCGGACTCGGCGGAGTCGTCCTCCGGCACCGGACCCGCCGCCCGCGCGTCGACGTCGATACGGGGCAGACCGGCGAGGGCGGCCGGCAGCTCGACGCCGGGCGCGGCCAGTACGGCCGTCGGCGCGCTGTCCGCGAGGATGTGCGCGAGTTCCTTCTCGCCCGACCTGGGGTTGAGCGGGACGGCCGCCCGGCCGGCGAGCAGGACGCCGACGACGGCGACGGCGGTCTCCAGCTCCGGGGTCGCCCACACGGCGATCCGCGTGGCCTCCCGCACCCGCCCGGCGACGGCCCCGGCCGCCCCGGCGAGCTGCCCGTACGTCAGCGACCGCCCCCCGAACCGCAACGCGACCCGTTCGCCCACCAGCCCCGGAAACAGACCCGACACGCCAAGCCCCTCACCGATCGACACCCGAACACCCCCTTCCTACACCAGCGAGACCGCCCCCACTACGGCCGTTGTCGGCCGCCGACTGCCTGAGCGACGCCCAGCACAGCGCCCCAAAGGAGCGCGGGGCAGTGCCGATGTGCGGCTCCGCCGCGCGGGCGCGATCAACCCCCACACACCCGCAGTCGAAACACGACCCCGCACCCCCCGAACACAACCCCCTACCCAGCGAACGCCGGTTGGGCCACGCCCCTCCCCACCCCCGGAACCACCAGCAACGCCCCATCCGTCGCCCGCGGCGCAGCCAACCCCACGCGCGCCGTCGTGACGTACAGGTCGGTCAGCCCGGCGCCGCCGAACGCGCACGCCGTCGTACGCGGCGCGGGCAGGGTGACGACCCGGTCCAGTTCACCCGTCGGCGTGTACCGCCGCACCGCACCCCCGTCCCACAGCGCCACCCACACACAGCCGTCCGCGTCCACCGTCAGCCCGTCGGGGAACCCGGCGCCCTCCTCGATCGTCACCAACGGACGCCGGTTGCGGGGGAGTCCGCCGTCGTGGTCGAAGACGTCCACCCGGCGGGTCGGGGTGTCGACGTAGTAGACGAGGCGGCCGTCCGGGCTCCACCCCGTCCCGTTGCTGACCGTGACGTCCGGCAGCAGCGTCGTCACCGCCCCGTCGGCCCCCACCCGCGACAGCGTCCCCCCGCCCACCGCCTCGTCGTAGCGCATCGTGCCGGCCCACAGCGAGCCGTCGGGCGCGACGGCCGCGTCGTTGGCGCGGCGGCCGGGCACCGGCTCGCGGTGCAGCCAGCGGAACGTGTCGTCGGGGTCGAGGAGCGCCACGCCGTCCCGGAGGTTGAGGACCAGTCCGCCGTTCGCACGCGGCTTCACCGCGCCGACGTGCTGGTCCGTCGTACGGGCCGTACGGCGCCCGGTGGCCGGGTCGTACGTGTGGACGCGGGAGCCGAGTATGTCGATCCAGAGCAGGCGGCCGGTCGCCGCGTCCCACGTCGGGCCCTCGCCGAGCGTCGCCTCGGCCGCGACCGCGACCTCGTACGTGGTGTGCGCCGTCGTCGTCATGCCACGCTCCGGTGGCCGAGGCGCTCGGAGAGTTCCGCGGCGCCCTTCGCGGCGAGCTGCTCCAGTTCGTCCAGGCGTTCGTCGCTCCAGCGGATCATCGGCACGGAGATGGAGAGCGCCGCGACGACCTGGCCGGTGCGGTCGCGGACCGGCGCCGCGACGCAGGAGACGTCGGGGTTGGACTCGCGGTTCTCCACGGCGATGCCGCGCGCGCGGATCTCGGTGAGGGCCTCGCGCAGCGCGTCCGGGTCGGTGATGCTGTTCGGTGTCATCCGGACGAGGTCGGCGTCGTCCGGGATGCGCGCGGACAGCTCCGGCTCCGGCAGCGAGGCCAGCAGCATCTTGCCGACGGAGGTGCAGTGCGCGGGCAGCCGGCGGCCCGCGGCGGAGACCATGCGGACCGCGTGCGTGGAGTCGACCTTGGCGATGTAGATGACGTCGGTGCCTTCGAGGATCGCCACGTGGACGGTCTCGTCGCAGGTCTCGGCGACGGACCGGGCGACCTGCTGGCCCTCGGCGGCGAGGTCGAGCTGCTCGGCGTAGCGGCTGCCGAGCTGGTACGGGCGCACGCCGAGCCGGTAACGTCCGGGCTGTCCGGGTACGGGCACGATGTACGAGCGGGCGGCGAGCGTGGTCACCAGTTCGTGCACGGTGGTCCGCGGCAACTGGAGTTTGCGCACTATGTCGGGGGCGGAGAGGGTCCCGTCCCCGTCCAGGAAGAGCTCAAGAATGTCGAGAGCCCGGGTCACGGCAGGCACAAGGCGTCCCACGTCCGGCCCCCTCCC